>CAYQPF010000015.1:0-56296 GCA_964419225.1 uncultured Candidatus Cloacimonadota bacterium
AGCTTTTCAATTTCCTGTTTAACCGCTCCCAACCCAACACCTCTGCCTGATATAGCAGTAACTCTTTCTTTGGTAGAAAAACCATCCTCGAAGAGGAACTCCAAAAGTGCTTCATCATCCAATAGATTAACATCAAAATTGCTCCCCTGACTTGTCTGCAGAGAAAGTAACTTTGGTTCTATCTTCCCGGATTGTAATTGATCAGTGATCTTTTTACGAATTTTTGCTAAATCTATTCCTGATCCATCATCACTCAAAGTCAAAGTAAAATACTTGTCTATGGATTTTTTTAAGGTACACCTAATTGTTCCTGCTTCAGATTTATTCAGTTCTTCAAGGCGGATATCAGGTTCTTCAATTCCATGATCAATCATATTTCGGAAAATGTGAATGATTATTTTTGTGAAATCATAATAAATGTCGTAGTCCAGGAAAATGTTGTCACCTTCAACTTCAAGAGGATTGATAAGTTTGCCCAATGATTCCGCCAGCTGGTTGAGATATTCAGAATAGCCTGAAATACAATCTTTGAGGTTAAAATAGCGAAGTTGACGAACTTTCTGAAGAAGTTCTGCATAGTCGCCCATCGGGAAATTGATTAGGATAAAATCTTCAATTTGGTAAACAACATTTTTATCAACAATCAAAGTATCTGTATCATCGAAGATATCTCTGCCAATTTTCTCTTTGATCAAATTCATCTCGGAATTTATCCAAGCCTCAAAGTCATATGCACTCAATCGACTGCTGAGTACGTCCAGAGTTAATTCTCCTTCTTGTTGGGATATTCCGGCCAGGACATCTTCCACCTTCATCAGCATACTGGCAACATAGGTCATATTCCATTGGGCAAAATCTCCTTTGAAGGTATGGATCTTGCGATATATTTCGGAGATCTTGGTCAAATAATTGCTTTCAGAGTAGATGATATTTTTCAGCTCTTCCTGGAAATAATGCTTGTATTCATTAATACTTTTTTTGATCAAGCTGGAATCAGATATAGCTTTCACAATCATTTTCTGTACGTTTCTTTCGCTTTCCATTTCCTGCTCAAGGAATTTCTTATCTGTAACATCTGTGAGGATGACCATTATTTTCTTTTTACTCAGATCATCGATCATCTTATACTCCAGTTTAAGAAACCTGTCGTTGAAAACAGTTTCTTCCGGGAGAATAGCAAAATATGCACTGATTGTTAATTTATTTGTGGTCGTAAACAGCTGTTTTAAAATATCGCTGTTGGTTTTCTTTTCATCTTCAATAGCATCTGCAAATACTAATTCTACAAAATCTCTTTGCGTTATGTCTTCATTAAAAATCTTGAAACACTCTTTACTATATTCCTCTTCAATAAGCAGATCAGCATCAAAGGTCAGGAAGCCCTGACCTGCATGATCTAATAAATTCTTGATATTCCTGGTTTTTTCTGCAATTTGAATCTTTAATTCTTCGTTATATTTTTTTTGTAAATTCTCGTTGTCTTTTCGCTCTGTTATGTCCTTAATTGTTCCTTCCACTGCATCCCGGTTATTGTATGTTATTATCCCCGCATTTAAGATAACTGGCACATGTATCCCTTCACGATTTAATATATTGATTTCATATTCCTGAGGGATTATTTCTCCTGCCAATCTCAGTTTGTTATTCTTCTTAACATTTTCCAAATCCTTAGGAGTAACCAGTGTTGTGTAATTTTTCCCCACCATTTCTTCATATCGCATCCCGACCAAATCAAGTAACCCTTTATTTACATACTGAATTTTGTCATCCTGAATAATAAATACACCATCCTGAAGATTGTCAACCAAGGTGCGGAATTTCTCTTCAGACTGCTCTACATCCTTATATAACAAAGCTGTTTCCAAAGACGCTGCGAACTGAGAAGCTATCAACTCCAATAAGGGCAGCTTACTCCTGGAAAAAGCTCCATATACATGATGATTCTCCAGATAAAGATATCCCTGTACTGTACTTTTATTCTGGATCGGAATACAAAGGAGTGATTTTATTTGATTGGTTTGAAAATAAATATCCTCATAGAAAATCCCATCCGCCAATACATTATCAATTACTATACTGTTTTGCTCACGTATAATCCTTTTAATGATTACATGGGGCAGTCGCGGATAACTCAGATAATCTATCCCTTCCAGAATGCAAGGCTCTTCATCTTCCACATTGGCATCCGTTTTAACAAAAACCTTTTTGTCTTCATTTAACAAAAGAACCCCTCTATTTGCTCCGGAGTTTTGTAAAATAATGGAAACCAGTTTCTTCAAAAGATTATTGGAATTTACTTCTCCGGAAATAGCTTTATAAGTTTTTACAATTGCATCTATCTCAAAAAACTCGCGGTCTTTCCTGGAAGTAGTACTGATAGTACTGCTTTCCTTTAGTACTTTCGGGTCAACAAACAGATCCGGGTAAAAGTTCCTCAACTGTGATACCTTATTGTCTGCCAGCCAGCTGCGATATGAATAAACAGCCTCTTCTAACAGAATTGAAGCCATCTTGAAAATGCCTTTCTCAATGTAGAGCTTTGCCAACATTTCCTTGGCCAAAGCCTCTTCCGATTGGAAAGAATATTCATTAGCTGCTTTTATTGATTTCTCAAAAAACTCCTCAGCCAAAAGATAATTCTTCAATACTTTGTTTTTTTCTGCTTCCACTAAATAAAATTTATTCAGGAAATTTGCAGGATTCAGGTTTGCCCATTTTAGCAGTTTGCCTTGATTCCTTTTTACTTGCAAAACTCTTTGTACTTGAGTAAGTTTACTTCCTTTTGAAGATAAATTCAGCAAAATTAATGATTCCAAAAAATAAAAATAGGCTATTACTATAGATCCTGTCCTGGCTCCAATATTAGTGCGTGCCTCTTTTATGTATGTATAGGCTTCATCATAACAATAAAAATAAACACCTAAAAGCATTTTTATCAGACAAAAATCAAAAATAGCTGTCTTGTTTTGCTGCTGAGTGATTTCTTTAAGTGACTCTTCTTCCTCAAAAAGCGACCCTGATAATGACATGGGATTCGCATTACTTTGGTAAAAATTCTTGATGCCCTGCTGCCATAAGGCACTACGTAAATAGATCTGCGTCTGATTATGCTTTTGCATCATCTGGTTAAAATCGTTTATTTTTGCCATTAAACTATCAAGTTTTTCTCCGGTAAAAAAAGCCATATATGTGTAAGTAACTGCAGAATTGGCAGAATATTCCGGATCTCCTGTTTCTATAGCCGTTCTATAGGCTTCCAATAAAGGCATTAATGAGGAGCTCAATGGCCTTTTCCACGGCATAACAAAGGCATAAAGAGTAAAGTATGTTTTTGCACTGTCTTTATTCATTTGAAATTTATCTAACAATTTTAAAGCCAAATTCCCGATTTTATATCCAGACTTTATATCCTTCATGGGACCGCATAAAATCATGGCATAACCTGCAAAAAAATGAATTCCCTCTGGTGGACACTCCTTTGTGATTATCTTAATTGCTCTAAATACTATAATCGCTAATAAATATGGCTTAGTGATATATGCTGACACACTCATCAATAACAAAATGTTTATCAGGATTTTTTTATCTCTATCGTCACATGGTGTCAAATTTTCCAGATTATCCCAGGACAAGCTCCGAAAATATTGCCGTGTTCTTAAATACTCTGTGAGCACAGTGAGCTTAGTCGGATTCTGAGGTAGTTTCATGCCCAATAACTCTATACATTGTAACCCGGTTTCCAGTGAATTTTGTAACTCATTCCTGGATATTTGACTCCGCATTCTGATCTCTAACAAGCGTACCTTTTCAAACGTCGTCTGGGAATACTCCAGTCCAATTTGGATTAAATTATTCAAATAAAATAAATCATCATTTAATAACGCCAGATCTGCAGCTTCGATGATTGCAGAAAAAAAATCCTCAGGCTGATAACTTCCTGGTTTCTCACTTAAAAAAGGAGAAATAGCAATTTTATAATATTCGAATGACCTGCTGTATGATGAGCTTTCCTGGGACTTTTTCCCGGCTAACAGGTTGAATTGATATTTAAGCTTAGCAAAATTCTTGAGATTATTCGCATCTTTTATTGCGTTAATATGCCCTACAATTTGAAAAATTATCGAATTTAGTTCTTTGCCCGATTTAAGATAAATCTCAGAATAAAGATAATGATAATAATCTACTAGTTTTGCATGATAAACATCTCTGAATTGATCATCCTGCATCTCGTAACACGCCTGCAATAACTTGTCATGGGTAAACTCATAAATGTTCTCAGTCTCAGATACACTATGATATCTTAGAAATTCACCACTCACCAGATACTGCATATTGTTTTTTATCTCAGTTTCTTCAAAACCACCAATTCTCTTTAATATGTGAAAGTTGAAGATCTTTCCTATGCAGGAACTAATATACAGAATCTTCTTTTTGGTTTCATCCAGATCCTTTATCTTATCAATTAGAGTATCCACGACATTTCTGGATAGTTCCAAACGATGTAATGCCCCAATATCGCATACACACATCTCGACATCATAATCCAAGTGGAAAATTTGCTCTAAAAAACATCGTTTGAACAACTGATCCAAAAAATATGGATTGCCCATTGTCTTCTGATACATTACCTGTGCGATTTCAACTGACTCTTCAGATGACCATAAAAACTTGTCCATAATAATCGTACTTATGTCTTCAGGATCAAGATCCCTCAACTGCAGTATCTTTATCTCAGATTTGATCTCCTTGTTCTGCTCAATAAAATGTAAAAGGGGAGGACTGTCCAATAATGAATTAAGATGATAATCACAGAATAACCAAAAATAACTCAATTCATTACTGAGAATGCATTCTTTGACAAATTCAAAAGTGTCTGTATCTGCCAAATGCGTATTGCGAACGAGAAAAATTACGGGTAAATCTCTTTTTGGGAACAAAGATATGAAATCTCTTATTGTGGAAAAGTACCTTCGTTTTGTTTCCATGTTGGAGATCTTCTTCAATGCTGGTTTTTCCCCAATAACATCTTTGGCAGATGGATAAATGTCACATATTACCTGAGCATTATCTCCCAGCTTGTCATTGATGAGTTTGGACCATTTGTCCAAATTACCGCTTTTATAGACAATGAAATGGAAAAACTGCTCTATCAGGGAATTCAGAACACTCTGTGTACTATCTGTCTTCTGGATTTGATAATCGGTCTGAAGGATCAGACAATTCTTTTCTGTAGCCCAATCTAAAACAGTTCTAATTAATCTTGGATTTGCTGTATCCATGATATGGGTAAGAATTGTAAAAACATGTTTACCATTTAGAACACTCTGAAAACAATTTTCCAACTCTTCAATATCAGCTTCATTTAAATAATTAATGAATTCTTCACAGGATGAATAATCAAATTCATCAGCTCCTAAAACAAACTTAGGAATATCATTACTGTCTGTTAAAACAAAACGGCATTTCTCCAGATCTTTTTTTAATCCTAAAATTGATTGATAACGGTCTGCCGGATTTTTAGCTATGAGTTTCATCGTAATTTGGGACAGCATTTCTGGGATTTTGGGATTTCTTTCCTGAGGAGAAACTGCCTGTTTGGCAATATGAGCATGAATTAATTCTGAAGTGTCTGAATAAACAAAAGGAAGGTTTCCCGTTAGCATTTCATAAAAAGTGATTCCCAATGAGTATAGATCTGATCTTAAATCCAATTGCGTCTGCAAATGTCCTGTTTGCTCGGGAGAAATATATTCCGGGGTGCCTTCTAAAAAATTGTTCTCTTTATGCTCAAATGGGTTATATTTCTGAGAAATATTTAAATCAATAATCTTAACTAAATATTCCTTTTCATGTACTATTATATTCGTAGGATTGATGTCTTTATGGATAATGTTGAAGGAATGCAATGCTTTGATACCTTCTGTGATCATCAGAGCATAATCAAGAAAAGTCGCTGTCTTAAGCTTCCTCTCTTCCAGAAGATCATGTAAGGAAATCCCTTCAATATCTTCCAGAATCAGCATAGACTGTTCTTCTGTGCGTTCAAAATCAAGTGCTTTTACAACATAGGCAGAATCAACCTCTTTTAATAATTTATACTCGCTTTCCAGTTTTTCCGAACTTGCAACAGAACTCTCTGCACTAACTTTAATTATGCAATTTACTCCGTCAGATTCTCTGATGGCTCGATATACTTTATAATTAACACTCTCGTAGATCAGCGTTTCTGAACTAAATCCTTCCATCTGTTTCCTTATGTGTTAATTACTCTCTTTATGATTTAAAACCTGCTCAATTACCTCTCTAACTTTGGCATCACTGAAAGGCTTAAGAATAAAATATTTTGCTCCTGCCTGGATAGCTTGTAGAACATCTTTTTTTTGCTTCAGGGCACTAACAATAATTATCGAGGCTTCAGGATCAATTTCCAATATGCGTGAGGTCGCTTCAATACCATTTGTGTCGGGCATGGAAATGTCCATTGTTACCAAATCCGGCTTTGTCTCAACATATTTAACATAACCTTCATTTCCGTCGGATGCTTCTCCCACAACTTCATGACCAAGTCTTGTTACCAGACTGCGTAAATTTCTCCTCATAATAACTGAATCATCAACAATAAGAATTCTTGCCATTTTTTACTCCAATAATTAATTCTAAGGATTATTAGGCCAATAATCTCTTAAGTTTTCAAAATAAAGATAATGCAATTTGTCCCTTACCAAAGTTACTCTTTTCATAAAGTAGCTTTGCTTTAAAGAGTAATATTAATTTCCCTTTTAGATTGTATAAAGATAGTTCCACTGTCAAGTATTTTTCTGGTATTTCTTCTATTGTTGTTTATATTATTGTCAGTAGTTGATATTATTAGGAGGTTAAAATGGATCCCAACGTGCAAATCTATATTTAACCCGAACTGTGCAGCAGAATCTTTACAATCTGGCTGAAGCTATTTTAGTGGGCTGTGGGCAGTAGTCAGAGGGCAGGAGAGATTTATAGAAAGAGATTTGAAGAACTTACAATCTCACTCACCATATATTTATTATATAACTTCGTTCGATTGCAAGCCTTCACTTTTCATGATCTTCGATCCAGCTTGCAAACCTCTACTGCACAATCCGGGTTAAACTCAAAGATGATGTCCCGTGGCAGGATATTAAACTTGATATTTCTAAAGCTATGCTTAGGAATCATGGATAATCTTTTACAATTTCTCATCATAAATAAAAATCAATTGAAGATTGCCAAGAGGAGATGTGTATAACAACTGATGGCATTTCTGACCAATCAGACAAACCTGAGTTGCAGCATCATTAAGAATAACCGGGGTGCTGATCTTGAGATGGATATTTTGTTCTTCCAATTCTGCAAGGGAGTTGCCCAGGATTATATTAAGAATTTCAGCTATGGTAGGGTGCAGCAGTAGTACTTTTTCCTGCTGAGTTGGTAGTTCCACGAGAAATTTGTCCAGAGTTGTTATCGCAATATTTTCCTGTAAACTGATGACAACTCTCGTTCTAAACATCCCTCTGATATCAATGAAAGAGGAAAACATACTGGAATTCAAACAGTAATTATCGCTAATTGTAATGGCCTCTTTGCACAGATCTATCTGAATGCTTTTTGCAAAAAAAGCCAGTAACTGGTTTTCAACAGCTTGGGTGATTATATTTAAATCGATGTCTTTAGGGAATGACTTTTCCCTGATTGGCATTTTGATTGTAAAGGTAGTACCCTTATTTTGCTCTGATAGAATTGTAAGAGTTCCGTCCAATCTCTCAATTTCCTGTTTAACAGCTCCCAACCCAACACCTCTGCCTGATATAGAAGTGGCTGTTTCTTTTGTCGAGAATCCGGTACAGAAAAGAAACTCGATAAGATCATTTTCTCCCAAAAGATCAGCATCGAAAGTTTGGTATTGCCTGTTGATTCTTAGTAAGAAATTTTCATCAAGGGTATTATCCATGAACTTATCAGCAATTTTAGTCCTGATTTTCTTAAAATCTATACCTGATCCATCATCAGTCAAGGTCAAAATAAAACTTTGCTCAGGTCCTTTTCTCAAAATACATTTGATAGTGCCGGCTTCAGGTTTATTTAAAGAGGCAAGTCTTATGTCGGGAAGTTCAATGCCGTGGTCTATCATGTTCCGGAAAATATGGCCGATAACTTTGCTAAAATCATAATAGATATCATAATCCAGGAAAATATTAGCACCTTCCACTTCGAGTGGTTTAAGGACTTTACCAAGACGTTCGGCAAGCTGAAACAGATAATCAGAATAACCCAGAAGAAGATCTTTCAGATTTACATATCTTAATTTACGGACTTTTTGAATTAATTCGCGATAATCATCCTTGGGAAAGTTAAGAAAAATGAAATCCTCAATTTCATAAATAACCTTTTTATCAACAATAAGGGTATCAGATTCATCAAAAATATCGCGACCAATTTTGTCTTTAATGAGATCTGTTTCAGACTGTATCCAGGCCGTATAATCATACTGACAGAGAATATCGGATAGTTCTGTCTGAGTATATTGCTCTTTTTGGTTTGTAATACTGGTCAGAGTGTTTTCGACCTGCATGAGCATTTCCGTCACATGAATCATATTCCATTGTCCGAAATCACCTTTGAAAGTATGAATTTTTCGATAAATTGCCGAAATTTTAAGTGAATAAGCAATATCGGAATATATAATAGTTTTCAATTCTTCCTGGAAATAATGCTTATATTCGTGAATACTTTTTTTGATCAAACTCGAGTCTGAAATAGCTTTGACAATCATTTTCTGGATATTTCGTTCGTGTTCCATTTCGTGTTCAAGGATTTTTTTCTCTGTAATATCAGTAATAATGACCATCATCTTCTTTTGTGAGTCAACATTAATCAGTTTGAATTCCAGTTTGAGAAATCTTTTTCGATAGGGGGTTTCTTCTGGCAGGATGGAAAAATAGGCATTGATTGATAATTTATTGGTTGCGAGAAAAAGTTTACCTAATATTTCCCGATGTATATTTTTTTCTTCCTCTGTTTGATGAATGAAGAGCAATTCTACGAAATCCCTTTTGGAAATATCCCCATGAAAGATCTTATCACATTCTTTACTATATTCCTGATCAACGATCAAATTTTCACCGAAAGTGAGAAAACCCTGTCCCGCATGATCCAGGAGATTTCTGATATCTTTTGTTTTCTCGGCAATTTGCTGCTTCAATGTTTCATTATACATTTTCTGATTGTTCTCTGACAGTTTCCGCTCGGTGATGTCTTTTATAGTGCATTCTATGGCATCTTTGTCATTGTATGAAATAAATCCTGCACTCATGATTACAGGGACTGTTTTACCTTCATGATGTAAGAAGGTGATTTCCATTTCTTTAGGAATTAGTGCACCTGCCATGATCAAACTAAAATTATGCTCTAGCAAAACCCAAAAATCTTCTGATATAAAATCTGAGTAAACAACACCAACAACATCTTCATAACGTAATCCGATAATTTCTAAAAAGCCCTTATTTACATATTGAATTACATTATCCTGAACAATAAACACACCATCCTGCAAATTATCCACTAAAGTACGGTATTTCTCCTCAGATTGTTTAATGCTTTTATATAATCCTGCTGTCTCTAAGGAAGCCGCAAACTGAGAAGCAATTAATTCAAGCAGAGGCAGTCGGCTTCGCGAAAAAGCTCCATTTACATGTTGATTCTCCAAATATAAAAAGCCCTGTACAATACTTTTGTTTTGAATAGGAATACATAAAAGTGACTTTACAGGATTGGTCTGAAAATAAGCATCCTCATAATATAAACCATCTGAAATTATATTGTCAATTATTACACTGACTTCTTCCTTAATCATCCGGGTAACAAATGTTTTGGGAAGTTGTTTGTAATCCTGATAGCGGATTCCCTCCAGGATTCTGGGTTCTTCTTCATCAGCATTTGCATCTACTTTTACCATGACCTGATCGCCTTCTTTTATGAGAAGAATTCCTTTGTTTGCTCCTGAATTATGGAGAATAATTGAAATCAGCTTTTTTAGAAGATTATCGATTTTAACTTCTCCTGAAATCGCCTTGTAAGTGCGCACAACTGCATCGATTTCAAAAAACTCACGATCCTGTCTCGAAGTACTACCTTTGTGAAAAGTACTCAGAAATGATTTGGTCTTTCCTAATATTGGCAGAAAATGTGCATATAACTGTTTTACCTTGTTTTCTGCTTTCCATTCCTGGTAATCACTGATTGCTTCTTCTAAGAGGATGATTGCTATTTTGCTGATACCTTTTTCGATATAGAGTTTTGCCAACATTTCCTTTGCCAGAGCTTCTTCCTGGATAAAAGAATATTGTGCGGCTGCATTTATGGATTTTATATAAAACTCTTCTGATGCTTGATAGTCTTTTAAAAATCTGTATTTCTCTGCTTCGACTAAATAATACTTATTGAGAAAATTGTCCGGATTCAAATCTGCCCATTTTTTTAATTTGGTCTGATTCCTCTTCACTTTTCTTAATCTTTGGGTTCGACTTAACTGAGTCTTCTCTCGAAGAATATTTAAGAGTAACAGCGATTCATAAACATAGAAATACACCTTTACGATCGATCCTTTTCTCGATTCGATCGTTTCATAAGCTTCAAGAGAGTAGGGTAAAGCAGATTCAAAATCATAAAAATAAACACCCAGCATCATTTTTATTAGGCAGAAATCAAAAAGTGTAGTTTTATTCGAGTTTTGCCTAATATCTTTGAGTGTTTCTTCTTCGGTAAAATGGGGTCCGGAAAGATTCAGGGGATCATTATTAAGCTGATAAAAATTGAGAATTGCCTGATACCAGATAGCATTGCGGACATAGAGCTGATTCTGGTTATTTTGCTGCATTTGCAGATTATAGCCACCGATCTTGCTGGTCAAACTATCCAATTTCTCACCGCTGATAAAGGCAAAGTAAGTATAAATAGCTGCTGCATTCGAAGAATACTCATAATCTCCTCTTGTCATAGTATCTGAATATACTTCCATTAAAGGAGAAAGCGATACGAATAGTGGTTGTTTCCAGGGGATAACAAAGGCATAAAGTACAAATGTTGTCCTGGCTTTGTCGATGGACTGAGGAAATTTATCTAACAGACGAAGTGTCCATGAACCAATTTTGTACCCCTCCGGAATATTATTCAATACTCCGCAAAGATACATGGCATAACCGGCAAAAAAGTAAACACCCTCCGGCGGACATTCTCGCACTATTTCCCGAATTGCCTTGAAAACTATAATCGATAATAAATTGGGTTTGACTGCATATGCAGATGACCTTAACAGCAACAAAATATTGATTAATAGAATTTTATCTTTATCTGTACTTCCCGGGATGGTCTCAGATCCAAGAAAATCAACTTTTTTTAAACAATTTTTGGTTTTGGTGAATTCAATTAAAGTATTCAGACGATTTGGATTCTGAGGAAAACTTATTCCTAATATTTTTAGGCAGATCAAACCGGTTTCCAGTGATTTACTTAATTCGTTCTTAGTGATCTGACTCCGCATTCTGAATTCCAGCAATCTCAATCTCTCATATGTTGTCTGATTATTATTCAAACTTGTATCAATTAGATAGTCCAAAAAGTCAAGATCATTGTTGGTTAAGGCCAAGTCAGCTGTTGCTATGACTCCCGAAAAGAAATCCTCGGGTAGCTTTTCTCCCGCAGGATTTGTCAGAAAAGGTGAAATTGCTTTTTTGTAATAATCATATGCTTTGCCATAGGAGGTAGTTTCTTTGGACATCTTTCCGGCAATAATATTGTATTGGAAGGAAATTAGATAATAATTTTCCAGAATGCTCTTATTGATGAGAGAGTTAAGGTGAGATACTATTTGATAAATCAGAGGGGAATGAGGATTTTTTGACGTATTATGGATTTCTTGGTACAGACGGAGGTAATGCTTTGCTAATTGGGCGTGACAATAGTCTTTAGCTTCTTCATCCAAGAGCTCGTAACAAGCTTGATGCAGCTTGTCGTGCGTAAATTCATACATACTCTCATTCTCGTAAACACTATGATATTTTAGGAATTCGTTAGTTACGAGAGTTTGTAGATTTTTTCTTAGTTCATTTTCCTCAAAATTTCCTATTTTCTGGAGTAATCTAAAATTAAATACACTGTCTATACTCGACGCAAGTAAAAGAGTTCTTTTTGCTTCAGGACTGAGATTGCTAATATTCTCAATAATTGTTTCCACAACATTCTTGGCCAGTTCCAATTCCTGAAGCTTCCCGACATCGCAGATCCAGGCTTCTATTTCGTAATCAAGACGGATAATTTGCTCTGCGAAACACCTTTTAAGCAGCAAATTCAAAAAATAAGGATTTCCCATTGTCTTATAATACATGACTAAGGCAATTTCTGAGGATGTGTCATAAGACCATAAGAATTTATTTGCTATGATGGTCGTTATACTCTCCGGATCAATATCCTGCAACTGTAGCGATTTGACCTCAGTTCCGAAATTTTGCTTCTGCTCAAGAAAATCTAAAATCAGAACACTTTTTTGACCGGAGTGCAGGTAGTAATCACTGAACAACCAAAAATATTGCAGGTCATTGTTTACAAGACATTCATTCACAAATTCAATACTGTCAGTATCAGCCAGATGTAGGTTCCTCAAAAGGTAAACAACAGGTAATTCTCTTTTGGGGATTAAGGAGATGAAATCCTTCAAAGTGTTGAAATATCGCCTTTTACTTTCCATTACTGAGACTGTTTTCAGTTCCGGTTTTACCCCCAATACTTTTTCGGCTGGCGGATAAATGTCGCAAATAATGGTAATATTTTCACCAAGCTTATCATTTATTAATTTGAACCATTTGTCCTGATTTCCGCTTTTGTAAATGATAAAGGAAAAGATCTGTTCAAAAAGAGATTTGATCAGATTGGTGAAAGCATCAGTCTTAAAAGTTTGAAAGTCAGCCTGCAGAATAAGGAAGTTCTTTTCTGCTGCCAGATCCAGAATGGTTTTAATGAGATTAGGATTTGTGCGTTCGGTGAAGGAAGATAGCTTTGTAAAAACACATTTACCCTCTAAAACCTCGTTACAGTTTTGTAAAATCTCACTAAAATCATCTGTACTCAAATAATTGATAAACTCGTCTTCAATACTAAAATTAAAATCATCCTCTCCAAGGGAAAATTGAGGAATATCATTATTGTCTGTTATTACAAAACGGCACTTTTCCAGATCTTTTTTCAAGCCAATTATTGTTTGATATCGCTCAGCAGGATTTTTGGCAATTAGTTTCATGATAATTTGCGAGAGCATCTCGGGGATCTTGGAATTCCTTTCATGTGGAGAGACAGCCTGTTTGGCTAAATGAGCAAAGATCAGTTCTGAGGTTTCTTTAAATTCAAAAGGAAGAACACCTGTAATCATTTCATAAAAAGTTATGCCTAATGAGTACAGATCAGTTCTGAAGTCTAATAGAGTTTGTAGATGACCGGTCTGCTCTGGAGAAATATACTCAGTAGTACCCTCGATGATGTTACTCTCGACTAACTCATTAGTATTTATTTTCTGAGATATACTCAAGTCGATAATTTTCAAATCACCGGTTTTTTCGTTAATAATAATATTTGAAGGATTGATATCTTTATGGATAATGTTTTGAGCGTGTAAGGCCTTGACACCCTCTGCAATCAGCAGGGCATAATCCAAAAAAGCAGAGACCTTTAATTTCCTTTCCTCTAATAAGGTATGCAGAGAAATAGCTTCAATATCTTCAAGAATCAGGCTTATTTCATTTCCTTCTCGCTCAAATCCGTATGCTTTAATAATATAAGGAGAATCAACTTCCTTGAGAAGGTTATACTCATATTCGAGTTTGTGATGAATATCCAGGGAAGTTTCTGTTTGCGTTTTAAGGATATATTTTTTCCTGTCTGATTTCTTTACAACCCGCTTTATTGTACAATTTGAACTCTCATACAAGATGGTTTCAGAGCTGTAGTTTTCCATCATCAGGAAATTTGCTCCTGTTATTCTTCTTTAGCACTCATTATTTGTTCAATAACATCCCGGACTTTGACATCAGAGTATGGCTTAACAATAAAATACTTGGCTCCGGCATTGATGGCTAAAAGTACATCCTTTTTCTGCTGAAGTGCACTAATTACAATAATCATGGCATCAGGATCGAATTCCAAAATTCTGGTCGTTGCTTCAATTCCATTGGTTTCAGGCATCGATATGTCCATGGTTACTATATCAGGTTTAGTCTCAATATATCTGTTAAAAGCTTCAGCCCCGTCTGCTGCTTCTCCGGCAACTTCATGCCCCAGCTTGACAAGCAGATTTCTTAAATTTCTGCGCATTACGATGGAATCATCTACAATTAAGATTCTTGCCATTATTTCTCCCCACTATTTAATTCAATCCCCCAATATTGGCCAGCCCAATATCACCTTAATTCTATAAATGTCATAACAAAGTTTTTGTGTCAAGCAAAACTCTTGAAAAATGTTGGTTTATCCCTTTTGTCAATTCCTCTCATACATTATCTTCGAATTTCTTTTCTTGTCCATATTAGTCAGTGATAGTCTGTGATAGTCCTTGTTCCGAAAAGTAACACTTTTTTCTCTTGACGCATCTGCTAAAATACATAAAAAGGTCATATAAAATAAATGGAGGTCGGCGTGAAAATATTCTAAACTTTAGCAGTTGTGCAAAGTAAAAGAATACAGTTATGTCCAAAATCCGTTACTTCTTCTGCTTGCCAAACTGCTCCCTCATAAATAAACATTAATTACACTTATGGAGGATTTATGCAGTTTATACAATGTAAAAACATCACATTTTCATATAATGATGCCACAGAACTGCTCTTGAACAACGTCAGTTTCAATATCTCTGACGGGGAAAAAACAGCTTTGCTTGGCCGCAACGGGGAAGGTAAATCTACTTTAATCAAAATCTTGTTGGGAATTATTACCGACTATCGTGGCGATCTTTTTTTCCCGCGATCTCATCCGGTTATTGGTTATTTACCCCAAAACAATGTTTTACATTTGAAGGGGAATGTATTGGAAGAATGTCTCACGAATTTTTCTTCTATCCTGGAAATCTATCAATTAAAAGTTCAACTTGAAGAAGAATTGTTTCAAAGTGAATCAGAAACAACAAGGAATAAATATGCTCAGATACTGATTGATTTTGATAATTGTAACGGATATGGTCTGTTGAAAGAAATTGCCGATTGTTTGAAGTATGTCGGACTTGCCGGAATGGAAGAACACAATTGTTTGTCCTTGTCTGGAGGTGAGAAAACACGTCTTGCCCTGGCAAAACTACTTCTTCTGAAACCTGATCTTCTGATCCTTGATGAACCAACAAATCATCTGGATACCGATATGCTCGACTGGTTGGAAAATTTTATCCATGATTACCCGGGTGCTGTTTTGTATGTTTCACATGATAGAATGTTCATAGACCGGACTGCTGATCGGATCATTCACCTGGATAAAGGGAAAATCACAATCCAAAAGGGAAATTACACTTCATATAAAAAGAATTCGGAAAACCAATATAAACATGATTTAATCCAATTTCACCAAAGGGATAATCTGATTCATCAGTTACAACAGGCTGCCCAAAAACGCAGAGCCTGGGCTGGCAAATTTCAAAAGCAGACCTCAGGCGAAGGCGGGGGACATGTCTATGAGTCTGTATTCAACGCTGCCAGAACTATGATGCAGCAGGCTAAACATATTGAGGAAAGGATTAATAGGTTGGAAGAAAGACATAATGTGGAAAAACCCTGGCACGAAAAAACCCGAAAAATATCCTTTACTGACGGAGTTAAACCCTCAGAAAACTTGTTTATTGCTAAAGACTTGGGAAAAAGGTTTGCAGATAATGTGGTCTTTCAAAATTTCAATCTGACACTTAACCGAGGTGACTTTCTGCACCTGGCAGGTAAAAATGGCTCCGGGAAAACTACTCTCCTGAAAATTATCAATAAACAAATTATATCTGACTGGGGCGAAATTGTTTACGGTAACCGGGTAAAAATAGGCTATCTGGCTCAGGAACAAACCAATCTTCCCCATGGATCTACTGCATTGGATTATTTACGGCAGGTATGCTCAGATGAGAGTAAAATCAGAACCTGGTTAGGTTGTCTTGGAATTCAGGCAGAAACTGCTCTGCAAAAAATAGCTACCTTGTCTGAAGGAGAAAAATGTAAATTAGCTTTGACCCGACTCCTTTTGGAAGAAAATAATCTTTTGTTACTGGATGAACCAACAAATCATATTGATATTCCTTCCCGAGAAATGCTGGAGAACAGTCTTTCTGATTTTACCGGGAGTATAATATTTGTCAGTCATGATCGCAGGTTTGTAGAGAAGTTGGCAACATGTAAATTTACTTTGTAAAATTTCTTGTTAGTTTATGCCATTTCTTTCATAAATACAATAAAAAACTCCCTGATTTGTATTGACAAAATAAAATTTAATTCATATTTTTGGTCAAAAGGAGGACATCTACATGAAAAAGACATTTTTACTTATGATTTTCATGCTCATCGGTACGGTAGGTTTGATATATGGACAGGTTCTGCAAATCGTTACAGAGGAGTATCCGCCGTATAATTATACCGAAAATGGTAAAGTGACTGGTTTATCGACTGAGATTGTCGAAGCTGTGTTGAAAGAAACAGGTCTTAAAGGTGAGATTAAAGTATTCCCTTGGGCCAGAGCTTATGATATGGCTCAGAAAGATGCCAATACCTTGATTTATTCCATTGGCAGGATTCCCGACAGAGAAAATCTCTTCAAATGGGTGGGAGTTATTGCACCTTATGATGTCTATATTTTTGCTTTGAAAGAGAGAAAAGATATTGTGATCAACAGTTTGGATGACGCAAAAAAATACAGATTAGCCACCACTATCGATGATGCCAGAGAAAAATATCTGAAGAAGAACGGATTTGTAGTTGGTCAAAACATCGACAGCGGTACAGGTAATGATGTAAATCTGAAAAAGCTAATGGCAAAGAGAGTAGATTTGTGGCCAATCGCAGAGTTAGTTGCTTTCCAGCTTGTCAAAAATGAAGGTAAGAATCCAGATAATATCCTCAAGAAAGCTTTCCATATCAAAGATCTCTCAAGTGACGGACTATACATGGCTTTCAGCAAGGCTACTCCGGATGAAACTGTTAAAAAATTCCAGGTAGGCTTGGAAAAAGTAAAAGCCAACGGCACTTTTGCCAAGATCATGAAGAAGTATAATATTAAGGCGAGTAGTTAGAGACACTTAATAGAACGCGGATGTCGCGGATCAGGCAGATGAACACGGATTAGGTTTTAGGGCTCATGGAGATCAGTGGAGACAAATAATTCTTTGTCCCAGTGTTCTCACTTAGTTCAATATTTCCTGTAGGGGCGAACCTGTGTGTTTGCCCTTTCGTTGGGAATAATCGACGTCTCGTCGATTCAAAAGGCAGAATGTTCTGAATCATTGTACCGATTCTGTTGATTATGTTGTAGAGACAGGGCATGCCCTGTCTCTACTGTTACGTTTAGACTGGATTGTCTGGATTTATCCTTAAACAACGAATAATTCACTATTTAGTCATCTTAAACCGCAGATAAAACTCATAGGCAATTAATTGCAGGTAAAAGCATTGACAAATCTGCCTATGATTTAAGTTTTGTTTATCTTAAAAATAATGGTAGGATTATGAGAAAAAGTATAGTTGCCATAGTGGGCAGACCCAATGTGGGGAAATCCACTCTCTTCAACAGATTATGCAAGAAGAGAAGTGCCATCGTAGATTTTGAATCCGGGATAACCAGAGACAGAAAGCATGAAGAAGTTGAATGGAATGGTAAGGTTTTTATTATCGTTGATACAGGGGGCATAGTACCCTCATCCATAGATACATTTGATAAAGCGATTCGTTTTCAGGCCGAGATTGCAATTCAAGAGGCAGATTCCATCCTTTTTGTCGTGGATGCTAAGACAGGTGCCACTGCAGATGATATGGAAATAGCGAGAATATTAGCGACCCATCGTGAGAAAGTGATGTTAGTTGCGAACAAGGTTGATAGTGAAAAAGATGATATGGAGTTATATGACTTCCTACAGCTGGGATTTGGGGAAGCCTTCCCAATATCAGCCAGTCATGGCAGAAACACAGGGAACTTTCTGGATGAACTTCTGGAACTGATCCCGCAAACACCGGACATCATTGAAGATGATGATGCGATCAAGGTTGCCATTGTCGGTAAACCTAATGTCGGGAAATCGTCCTTTATCAACAAACTATTTGGTGAAGAAAGAATGATCGTTACAGATATCGCAGGGACAACCCGCGATTCCATCGATCTGAAATTGAATTATAAACAACAGAAGCTGACCTTTATCGATACAGCCGGATTACGGAGAAAGACTAAGGTTAAATACGGAGTGGAATATTTCAGTTCCATGCGTACGATCGACAGCGTGGAAAGAGCAGACCTGGTTCTTTTGATGCTTGATGCTACAGAAGAAGTGTCTGATCAGGATCAGAAGATTGCTTCTCATGCCAAGAGAAAGTACAAAGACATTATTTTCCTTATCAACAAGTGGGATTTAATTGCCAAAGATAATAAGACTTTCAGTGAATTCATGAAGAAGATCCAATTATCAATGCCGTTTTTGGATTATGTGCCTTGCATGTTTATCTCTGCTTTAACGGGTCAGAGAGTGCATAGCGTGCTGGATAAGATCATAGAAGTCAGTGAAGAGAGTAATAAAAGGATACCTACTGCACAGTTGAACAAGTTTTTGGAAGGTGCAATATTCAAGAATGCTCCGAATCATAAAACTGGAAAGCATATTAAGATCAGTTATTGTACTCAGAACCAGGTTCATCCGCCAACCTTCCTCTTCTTCTGTAATAAGCCGGAATTAATTTCGGTTTCCTATAAGCGTTATTTACATAACAGGATCAGAGAAGAATTCAACTTCTCCGGAGCAACCATTAAACTACTATTTAGAGGTAAAGACCATGACACACCTGATATTGAATACTAGTATTGCAGTTATTATTGCTTATTTGTTGGGAAGCATTCCCACGGGTTACTTATTTGGAAAAATCTTTAAGAAAATTGATATCCGCCAACACGGAAGCGGGAATATGGGTGCTACCAATGCTTTGAGAATTTTGGGACCAGGAATTGGGATCACAGTTTTACTGATCGATATGTTCAAGGGCTTTTTTGCAGTATTGATAGGAAAATTTTTGATCTTTTCTGTAGTGATTCCTCAGATCCAGGTTTTGGAATACATGGTTGTATTGGTTGCACTTGCTGCGATCTTTGGACATATATTTACGATCTTTCTCGGATTTAAGGGTGGTAAAGGAGTTGCCACAGCAGCAGGCGTATTTGCTGCAATGATCCCATTCCCCCTTATGTTTGGCTTAATGACTTTTATCATCATCGTGGTTCTCACCAGGTATGTCTCGCTGGGATCAATAATGGCTGCGTTGATCTTACTCTTTGCCCAGTTTATGTTTTACATTAATACCAGTTCCGGGGAATTACCTAAATTGCTTTTAGTTATCCTGATAGTAGTTTTCATAATTTATAAACACAAAGCAAATATAGTAAGATTGGTCAAAGGAACGGAAAATAAAATTTCTTTTACGAAAAAAGGATAAAAAATGTGTGGAATATTAGGAATATTTAATCATCCCAATGCAGCAGAATTAGCTGTATTGGGTCTATTTGCCGAACAACACAGAGGGCAGGAAAGCTGTGGAATGTCTGTCTTACAGGACAACCGTTTTATCTTACGGAAGAAAATGGGTCTGGTGAAGGAAGTTTTTTCCACAGATGTAATGGAAACCATGAAAGGGACTATGGCTGTGGGGCATGTCCGTTATCCCACGAGAGGTTCATCGACTGATTTCAATTCCCAGCCTCATATCGTGGAGACCCTGTCCGGACCATGCTATACTTTAGCAAGTAATGGTGATATTGTAAATTACCATGAAATGCGTCAGCAATTGGAAAAAAGAGGTGTATTTTTCTTCAGCAGTAATGATGGAGAACTGATTCTGAAGTATATTGTTTCCAAAATAGAATTAGATAAATTCACCCCTGTTGACGCTATCAAGGATATGATGAAACATGTAAAAGGAGCCTATTCAACAGTCTTTGCAACCCGTGAAGAAATGTATTGGTTCCGGGATCCGCATGCTTTCAGACCTATGGTTTATGGTACTTTGAAAGACAATACTTATATAGTAGCATCCGAAAGTTGTGCTTTAAATATTTTGGATGTTGAGAATATTAAAGAAATGAAACCTGCCGAGATCATCGTTTTGAACTCTGCTGGTATGAAGTCTGTTCCAAATGATCCTTCTGATTATCGGGAAGTTAAGACAGACAGACATTGTATTTTTGAACATATATATTTTTCCAGGCCCGATAGTTTTGAATTCGGTGAAAATGTTTATGATGTTCGAATCAAGATCGGACATTTATTGGCAGCAGAAGATGAGGCTTTACAGCCTGATGTAGTGATGCCGGTGCCTGATTCTTCCAACTTCATGGCTATGGGTTATGCTGAAGCGAAAAAACTGCCTTATCATATGGGGCTGATTCGTAATCACTATGTCGGCAGAACCTTTATCAAACCTGATCAAGCGATACGGGATGAGAGCGTTAAACAAAAGTTTAATGTTTTGCCCAACTTCTTCAAGAATAAAAAAGTGATCCTGGTTGATGATTCCATTGTCAGAGGAACTACTATCAAAAAGATCGTCCAATTGATCAAGAGTGCCGGAGCCAAAGAAGTTCATTTAAGAATTGGCTCACCTCAGGTGAAATATTCCTGCTACTACGGCATTGATACTCCCACGAAGGATGAACTGATCGCCAACCGTAAGACTATGCCTGAAATCAAAGCATTTTTGGGTGTAGCTTCCATAAATCATATCAGCCTGGAACAGTTGAGAAAGTGTGTCAGTAAGCCTGAAGATTATTGTTACAGTTGTTTTTCAGGTACTAATCCTATAATTGAATCAGCCGGAGAGTAAATGCTTGTAAAGAAATTGGAAGATAATCTGGTAAAACTGAAAGATAAAAAAATTCTGGTAGTGGGGGATCTCATGATAGATCACTACCTCTGGGGAAAAGTTGACCGTATATCTCCGGAAGCACCTGTACCTGTTTTGGATGTAAAAAAGCAGGAATCCCGTCTGGGTGGAGCCGCCAATGTAGTGAATAACATCTTCAGTCTTGGTGGTAAACCCTTCATTCTCGGAGTGATCGGGGATGACAGCTATGGTCAGGAAATGCGGAAACTGCTTCGGGAAAAGAATATTTCTGATGAATATCTGATAGTTGATGCATCGAGGATGACGACTGTGAAATCAAGGATAATAGCTCACAATCAGCAGATCGTCAGAGTTGACTATGAAAACAGTCAAAACATTTCTGCTGAAATAGAACAGCATTTGATAAAAATTGCGGAAGAACTTATTCCTAAGGTTGATGCTGTGCTGATTGAAGATTACAACAAAGGCATGCTAACCGAGAATGTTATCCGCAATATTATCAGAATCAGCAATGAACATCAGAAAGTTATTACAGTTGATCCTAAATTCAAGAATTTCTTTGCTTACAAAAATTGTACTGTTTTCAAGCCGAACTATCTGGAATTACAGAAAAATCTGGGAATTAATATCGAAACAGAAGAAGAGTTTCAACAGGCAGCTCTGGACTTGTTGCAAAGAGTTAACCCGGAGTATTTGATCGTAACCAGAGGTGAGAACGGACTGGTCATATTCTTCAAGAATCAGGAAATGTTCAGTATTCCTACCTTCGCACTGGAAGTTTTTGACGGCTGTGGGGCAGGAGATGCTGTGATCAGCACTTTGACCTTATGTTTAAGTGCGGGACTGGATATTAAAACCAGTGCTGAAATAGCCAACCATGCAGCAGGAGTCGTTTGCGGTAAAGTTGGGGTTGTACCTGTGACCGCTAACGAGATCGTGGAATCCTTTAAGAAGTTTAATGAAATATGATAGTAAATAAAATATGTCAAATGCCTGAATTACTCAGGAACTTAGAGATTCTCCGCAAAGAAGGGCGGAAAGTTGTCTTTACGAACGGCTGTTTTGATATCATTCACGCCGGGCATGTTCTGTATCTGGAAGAAGCCAGGAACTTGGGTGATATTCTGGTGCTTGGTCTGAACAGTGATTCTTCTGTCCAAAGACTTAAAGGTCCGGACAGACCTGTGAACAATGAAATAGACAGAGCAGTTGTCGTTAGTGCTCTTGCCTCAATAGATTTTGTGATTATCTTTTCTGAAGATACACCCTATAATGTCATCAAAGATATTATGCCGGATATCCTGGTAAAAGGGGGTGACTGGGGCGTTGATCAGATAGTTGGATCTGATCTGGTTCTGGCTAATGGAGGTAAAGTAATGAGTCTATCCTTCAAAGAAGGCAATTCAACTACCTCAATCATCGAAAAGATAAAATTTGGAGGATAATATGATGGAAGAAACAACTCATCAGGAAGATATAGCAGTAGTAACCGCAGTCAAAGGCAGATCAGTAACTGTAGAGATTATGCCAGGTGGCGGATGTAAAGATTGCAGTATGGGCCATGTTTGCGGAGCTCAGGGAAAAAAGATTCAGCATCAGATCAAGACAGATCTCAATCTTGCCGTAGGTGATCAGGTGAAGATTTTTGTTTCACCCGGTGTAAAACTGCTTTCTTCTCTTGTTATCTTCATTTTGCCGATATTTGATTTAATCCTGTTTTATTGTATAGCAAAATTTGTCTTTCTTTTAAGTGAGAATTTCTCGATCGTCATCGGTTTGGTTGGATTTCTTTTGAGTGGAATTCTGATCAAAGTACTCGATAAAATATATGCAGAAAAGATCAATTTTGAGATTCTGGAGAAAATATAATGCAAATACATCTTAATGAGATGATCTTCTATGGTTTCCATGGAGTATATCCGGAAGAGCGTAAGCTGGGGCAGAGGTTTGTGGTTAACATTACCGTCTGCACTGATGACAGTTTGGATGCAGGTATAAAGCATCTGGAAGATACTGTGGATTATACCAAAATATATGCCGAGATCAAACATATCATGGAAAGTAAGCAATTCCAGCTTTTGGAAAATTGTGCCAATGAGATAATTGAATCAATCTTGAATAATTTTCCCAAGATAATCGATGTCAATGTGATGATTGAAAAACCCTCGGTGCCTATAAATGGTTCCCTGACTTCTGTCTCTGTGGAAATGGAGAGATCAAGGTGAATCAAGCCTGGTTAGGTTTAGGCTCTAACCTGGGAGATCGATTACTGAATTTGGACCAGGCAAAACTAAAACTTATTGAAGCCGACAGTCTGGTTCTGGAGCAAAGTAGAATAATTGAAACCAAAGCATATGGTAAAACTGATCAGCCTGACTTTCTGAATTGTGTGCTGAAAGTAAGTACTGAGTTGAATGCAGAAGATTTGCTGGCTTTGTGTTTAAGAATTGAAGACGAATTGGGGAGAGTACGGGAAGAAAAATGGGGGCCCAGAATTATTGATCTGGACATTCTTTTTTTCAATTCAGAAATAATTGATCAACAGAATTTAAGAGTCCCACATCCTGATCTGCAAAACAGAATGTTTGTTTTGGAATCTTTAAAGGAGATCAGCCCGGAGCTGATCCACCCTGTGTTAAATAAAAGTGTTTCCGACTTATATAATATTTTATTGGAGAGGTAATAAGAATGTCTAAAATTGCCACTATTATACTGGCTGCCGGTAAAGGCACCCGCATGAAATCTAACAAAGCAAAAGTAACTTTTGAACTTGCTGACAAATCTTTGATCAGCAGAGTTGTTGATACTGCTCATCAGATCAACAGCGACTTGATCTGTGCAATCGTCGGCTATATGAAAGAATCTGTGATCGACTCAATTGCGAACAAAGAAAAACTGGTTTTTGTGGAACAGAAAGAACAGAATGGTACCGGGCATGCCGTGATAATCGCCAAAGAAGCTTTGGCAGAATTCAAAGGTGATGTTTTTATTCTGTGTGGTGATGTACCTCTTCTCAAATCAAATACTTTACTTAAAATGTATGAACTGCACACTGCTCAAAAAGCTGCCTGCACAGTTTTAACGGCAATTCTGGACGATCCCTCCAAGTATGGCAGAATTGTCAGAGACCAGAACGGTAATGTGGCAAAGATCGTTGAATACAAAGATGCAGATGATATTACCAGAGCTATTAAAGAAATTAATACCGGTATTTATTGTTTTGATTGTGAATTGCTGTATGGAGCATTAGCGAAAATCAATAATAATAACAACCAAAATGAATATTATTTAACTGATACTTTAGAAATATTGAATAAAGAAAACAAGAAAGTACAATCGATTATCCTGGACGATCTAGATGAAGCTGCCGGGATAAATTCCCAACAACAGCTTACTGAATTGGAAACTTCCTTCTATAGAAGAATTAAGAACCACTGGCTGAATAACGGAGTCGTCATCGAAAACCCTGAAACTGTTTTGATCGGGGAAGATGTAGTTCTGGAAAATGATGTTACTATTCAAGCCAATGTTATCCTTAAGGGTAAAACAGTCGTTAAGACCGATTCTGTCATAGGTTTCGGAAGCTATATTAAAGATGCTGAACTGGCAAAAGGAACAATTTTGAAAGGTCAGAATATTGTTATCAATAACTCCACCTGTGAAGGTGAAATACTTGATTATCAGGAAAAAAGAATATGAATTCTGTCTTGTACTCACCCTGGCGGTTAAATTACATCATCGGGGAAAAAGAGAAACAGTGCATTTTTTGTACAAAACCTACTGAAGAAGATGATGTTTGTAATTTGATTCTCTACAGAAGTAAATTAAGCTTCGTGATCATGAATCTGTACCCGTATAATAACGGGCATTTGATGGTGATACCCAACCGTCATGTCGCAGAATTGTCCGATCTCAGTACAGAAGAAATCACAGATTTGTTCGAAACAGTGAAATTATCTGAAAAAATCCTGAAGACCAGGTATAAACCACAGGGAATAAATATCGGATTGAATATAGGCAAAGCCGCCGGAGCCGGCATCGATGAACACATCCATGTACACCTGGTACCACGCTGGATGGGAGATTGTAATTTTATGACTACAGTAGGCGGGACACGTGTAGTCCCGGAAGATTTTGAACAAGCTTATCTAAAACTGAAAGAACACTTTGACAATGAGCATATACAAAAATAATTTGGCACTCGCGAAGCCGAAATTAATACTGATTTTGGTTTTAGCGTTTATGGCTGTATTGGGAGTTTTGTTGTATTTGGCCAGTCGGGAGTATTCCCAGAAGAAGGCTGTCGCTAAATATGAAGAAAAATTACCGGCAATCAAAATAACTCTGTTTAATGGTTGCGGTTTTGAAGGCGTCGCCAATGATGTTTCTGCATCACTGGCCGACAAAAATGTAGATATTATCCAATGTGAGAATGCGGATAAGTTTATTTATGATCAAACTATCATCGTTGTCAAAAACGGTGATCAAAGTGATCTGCAAAGACTTATGAAAATAACAGGTATCAAAAATGTTGTTTATGCAGAGAGTGAAAATTACCCGTCACCCTTTATCATTATCATTGGGAAAGATTATATGCAAATATTTAAAAATAAAAAAGTGGGAGCTCTATGAGTTTACAACATGAGGAACTAGTAAAAGGCGTCATTGAATGGATGACCGAAAAGAAAGCAGACGAGATCACATATCTCGATGTGAGAGAAAAAACCAGTTTTACCGATGCCATTCTGGTTTGTACAGGATTGGGCAGTCTGCATAATCAGGCTATTGCCAATAATATTCTGGATCAGGCTAAAGCAAACAAAGTAAGAGTTCTCAGTACAGAAGGTTTTGATAATGGGGTCTGGATCCTTATAGACCTCGTTGATGTTATCGTGCATATTTTTGATGAAAAAACTCGTGATTACTATCGTCTCGAATCTTTCTGGAAAGAACAAATAGAGAAGTTAGCCGAAATGAGAAGTGAATATGATAAAGATTAAAATATTGAAAGATTTAAAAAAGTGTCTGGATAATCTGGAACTTCAATACAATGACAGATTTGTCATTGAAGTTCCCGCTAAACCTGAATACGGTGATTTTTCAACCAATGTGGCCCTGGTTTGTTCCAAGATGAATAATATGAAACCCATGGAAATGGCAGAGATCATCATTAAGAAATTTAGCAAGAATAAGGACTTTGAGAAGGTTGATATCGTTGCTCCCGGGTTTATCAATATCAAACTCTCAAAAAGTATCTATTACCAAACATTGGTCGATATTTACCATAATCCCGATGAATATGGAATGTCTGAGCATGGTCAAGGTAAAAAGATTCTTCTGGAATTTGTCAGTGCCAATCCTACAGGTCCTCTGAATATAGTCAGTGCAAGAGCTGCAGCCTTTGGCGATACACTTTTTCGTATCATGAATCATGTCGGCTATGATGCCACCCGTGAATTCTATATCAATGATGCAGGTAATCAGGTCGATATCCTGGCCGAATCTCTTGAACTTAGATTCAGAGAACTACTCGGAGAACGAATCGGCGATTTCCCCATGGAAGCTTATCATGGTGAATACCTCAAAGATCTGGCAATTAAATTGAATTCTGCCGAAGGCACTAAATTATTGCATCTTTCTATTACCGACCGTATGGAAAGAATCAAAGAGTTCGCTCTGGAAGAAATTCATAATATGCAGCAGGAAAGTCTTCTGAAATTTGAAGTTGAATTTGACAGTTGGGTTTCTGAAAAAACCCTCCGTCAGCAAGGTATCATCGAAGAAGTACTCAGCTATCTTTATGAAGCTGACTGTACCTACGAAAAAGAAGATGCGATCTGGTTCTGCTCCACAAAATACGGAGATGAGAAAGACCGTGTACTCATGAAAGCAGATGGTTCCATAACCTACTTTGTGCCGGATCTCGCTTATCACTTAACCAAGTACCAACGCGGATACGACCAGTTAATCGACGTTCTGGGTCCTGACCACCATGGTTATGTCCCCCGCATGATGGCAGCCATTAAAGCTCTTAAATACGATGAATCCAAGTTAGAGATAATCTTCCTGCAACAGGTGAACCTTTACGAACAGGGTGAAAAAGTGAAGATGTCCAAACGGGCAGGTAAAATTGTCACGATGGATGAACTTATTGATGAAGTCGGCAAAGATGCAGCACGTTATTTCTTCATCGACAGAAAGCCCAGTGCTCACTTAAACTTCGATCTTGATCTTGCTAAGAAACAGTCCAGTGAAAATCCTGTCTATTATTGCCAGTACGCTTATGCCCGTATTTGCAGTATTCAGAAACTTGCCAGGAAAGAAAAGATCATTATCCGCGACTTTGAAGAAAGCAAATTGAAAAAACTTAACCGTGAAGATGAAGTAATGATCATTAAAAAAATGATGGAATTCCCTTCAATATTGATCGCAGCAGCCGACAGCAGAGAGCCGCACAGACTGGCTTTCTACGCTCAGGAACTTTCCAGCATGTTCCATAAGTACTATCAGAATGCGAAGATAATCAATAAGAAGTCTCCTGAATTATCACAATGCCGTCTTTACTTAGTTACGGCTATAAAAAATGTACTACAGATAGCATTTACTCTGATGTCCATCAATGCACCGGAGAAAATGTAAATAAATCCTTGACACGAAACCAGTGTTCTGGAAGTATGACAATAATAACGCGAGGTGGAGCAGCTTGGTAGCTCGTCGGGCTCATAACCCGAAGGTCGAAGGTTCAAATCCTTCCCTCGCTACCATTTTATAAGTGTTGGCGGCGTAGCTCAGCTGGTTAGAGCGTCGGAATCATAATCCGCAGGTCCGGGGTTCAAATCCCTGCGCCGCTACCAATAGAATTGTGTGCGCCAGTAGCTCAGCCGGATAGAGCAACAGCCTTCTAAGCTGTGGGTCAGGGGTTCGAATCCCTTCTGGCGTGCCATTTTTTTATTATTATATGGTGGGTGTAGTTCAATGGCAGAGCACCGGATTGTGGTTCCGGGCGTTGTGGGTTCGAGTCCCATCTCCCACCCCACTTAATACAAATCAGGCTTCAAATGAATTATTATCAAATAGCTCTTCCAGTATATTTTTCCAACAATTTAATTTATTCCTCAAAGCTTGATTTAATCCCCGGCCTACGAGTCATTGTTTCCCTCAATAAAAATCTCCTCACAGGTTTCGTTCAGGATAAAATTGCTCTCACCGATCTTAAAGACAAATATAAATACAAAGAAATCCAGGAAGTTATAGATCAAACACCTTTACTCCCGGAGAATCTTTTCAAACTCGCCCTCTGGATCTCAGAATACTATCATAGCCCTCTGGGTATTGTTCTCAATGCTATGATTCCCTCCAGTTTGAATGTGGAAAATAACTGGGAAGTGAAACTTACTGAAATCCTTTCTCACCCTGATCCAATGGCTGAATCTATCCTGAAACTGCTTAATCCTCTTGAATTTACCAAAGTAACCGAATTGCGGGATAAAATCACTTCTAATAAATTCTATTATTGGCTGGAAGAATTGGAAAAATCGGGACATCTGCAAATCAAACGAAGTTATGAACATAAATTAAAAAAGAAAGTGGCTAATTTCATTATCATACAACACATGGATGATATTCCCAGCCTGACTGGTAAGCAGCAATCGGCAATGGACTTGTTCAAGGAGATCGGGGGAGATGTACCTGTGTCTTCGATCGTAGAAGAAGTCAGTTATGCTATCTTGAAAGCCTTAAGAGAAAAAGGCCTGATCAAAATAGAACCCCGCACGATTTCGGAAATAGAAATTGACCTGGGCTCTGTCAGCGAAAAGAAGAACATTACTTATACAGACGAACAACTCAATGTGATTGAGATCCTTAACAACAAACTACATGAAAACAAATTTTCCACCTATCTTCTTTATGGAATCACCGGAAGCGGTAAAACAGAGATCTATATCGAACTGATCAAAACCTGTCTGGCCAAAGGTAAGACAGCTCTGATGCTGGTACCTGAAATAGCTCTTACACCACAGATGGTCAACAGATTCTTCCAAGCTTTTGAAGAAGGTATCGCTATCTTGCACAGTCATCTCAATGAACGCCAGAAATGGCAGCAATGGAATAAGATCAAGAATAAGGAATGCCGCATTGTGATCGGTGCCAGGAGTGCTATCTTTGCTCCTTTGGAAAACATTGGTGTGATCATTGTTGATGAGGAGCATGAAACGAGTTATAAGCAGGAAAATCAACCTATGTACAACGGGAGAGATACTGCGATAGTCAGAGCCCGCTTCAATAATGCCCTCTGCGTTCTGGGGAGTGCTACGCCTGCCCTGGAGTCCTGGCTGAATTCGCAGCAGCATAAAAGTGAACTGCTTACTCTTACCAAAAGACCTCTTGACATTACTTTGCCTTCGATCAAACTGATTGACCTGCGGAAGGAAAATCCCGAATCTCTTCTCACAGAAGAACTTGTCAAAACGATCGAAGAAAAACTCCTTAAAAAAGAACAGGTAATCCTGTTTCAGAATAGAAGAGGACATTCCTCCTTCGTGCAATGCGTCACTTGTGGTAATTTATTAAAATGCCAGGCCTGTGATATCAGTCTGACCTTTCACAGCAGGGAGAATGAACTGGTTTGTCATTACTGTGGATATACGCAGAATGTTCCGAGAAACTGCCCTAAATGTAATGGGTATATCTTCAGTTTTGGAGCTCCCGGGACAGAGAAGATCGAAAAAGAGTTGAAACAGGTTTTTCCTCAGGCACGCATTCTCAGAATGGATGCCGATACTACCCAAAAAAAAGAATCGTATAATTATATGTTTGACGCAATGCGAAAGGGTGAAGTTGATATTCTGTTAGGAACCCAAATGATTTCTAAAGGACTGGATTTCCCTAATGTGACCCTTGTCGGTGTGATTCTGGCAGATATCTCTTTGAATGTGCCAGATTTCAGAGCATCAGAAAGAACCTTTCAGCTTCTGACACAAGTCGCCGGCCGATCAGGCAGAGGCGATAAAAAAGGTGAAGTGATAATTCAGGCTTACAATCCGGAGCATTATGCTATCCAGTTTGCTTTGAAAAAAGATTTTGCCGGTTTTGTAAATGAAGAATTGCGTTACCGAAAAGAATTGAAGTATCCACCTTATTATAAAATTGCCAGAATTCTCTTTTCACATCAGGACCTAGAATTTCTTAAGGATCAGACGGAACAATTTCAAGCTTTCCTGGAGGGATTTAAGATGACTGTTCTTAAACAGAATGTACATATTCTGGGGATTGTCCCTGCCCCCTTGACAAAAATTAATAATGTCTATAGATTTCATTTGATCATCAAAGCAGAAACAGCTCAATCTCTAAATTCTGTGGTCAACTACCTGAAGGAAAAACTTGTCCTCTCTACCCAGATCAGAATGAGCGTTGATATAGATCCGATTACGTTGCTGTAAGTGTAGCTGCAGTTAAAAAAAGGCATCAATCCCTGCCTCTAATCTACTTTTCCGATAAGCAATAAATTCTGCCTCTTTAACCGACGAGACATCGGTTATTCCCAATCTTAAAACCATTTTTTCTTCTTGAATTGATAAAGCATGAATCCCACAATCAGCAGCATAATAATCCATAGAACCGGATAACTCCATTTCCAGCCAAGCTCTGGCAGATACTTGAAATTCATGCCATACACCCCGGCTAAAAAAGTAAGGGGGATGAAGATGGTAGAAATGATTGTCAGAACTTTCATGATAGCATTCATTCGGATATTGAGATTACTGAAATGCAGGTCATGCAGTCCTGCTAAATAGTCTTTCAAAGTTTCTATGTTATCTGTAAGTCTCAGAATATGATCATAGATGTCCTGATAGTAAATTGTAAGATCATCTTTGAAGAATGGGATTTCTTTTCTGAGAATCTTGTTCAATATCTCTCTCCAGGGATAAATGATCTTACGCAGAAGGATCAATTCTCTTTTCAGGTGATGCACGGTCCCTGTAGGATTGTTGTTATTTCTCAGGATTTGAGCATGCAGTTCTTCCAGTTGATCTTCCACTTTCTCTAAAGCCAGAAAATAATGGTCTGTGATATTATCGAGAATCATGTAAACAAGATAGTTAGAACCCATCGTAGCAATTCTGCTTTTCTCATTAATTAATCTTTTGTAAATGAACTCAAAAATATCATCTTCTTTCTTTTCACTGACTGTTATCAAATAATTTTCGTGAAAGACAATTCCTATTTGCTCAACTGCTAACTTGTTTTTATTCACATGCGTAGCTTTCACAAATATGGCCTGATTAGTCTCAAAGTCCTCCAGTTTCGTGCGCTCTTCTGTATTGATCAAATCTTCGCCCAATAAAGCATTAAGCTGAAACTTATCTATTAACTGACTGACTACCTCAGGGGCAGGAATTCCATCCAAATCAAACCAGACGAATTTCTGTTTATCTTCTTCATTATATTCTATTTGCTCGACAACTTCTGTAGTGAAACTGTCCTTCTCAAAAACAGTTCTGCGTATAATGGAATTGGCTTCTTTCTTACCAATATGAATCTTTGAACCGGGAGCATGCCCGATTTTCTTGGAAGAAGATTTCGTTATTCTGTGATAGTTAAACATATTATCCTTCTTTACCAGTAGGGAACGGTTTTAAACCGTTCTGAAAAATGCTAATGCATGTTGCAAATATAACCAACAAGGGTTTAAATATTTGATGAGTAAATTCTCCTCTAGAGAGGAGTACCCGCGAAGCGGGGGAGGTGTGTTATACCTTCTTAAACTCATTACTCTCTTTAAACTCTTATTCAATCTGACTATTAAAAACTTATCAGGTTTCCCTTTTTGTGTTTTTTGAGCCTTGTGTGGCTATTACACTTTGGGGAGAGACTCCGTTATTTCAAGATCAGGAATTTCTGACACTTCTCATTCTTATGACTGCTGACTTTATACAAATAAACCCCGGAACTGATCTTCCTACCACTGTCATCCAATCCGTTCCAAATGATTTTATTCAGACCTTTATTCAGATTCGGTGTGAAGATGGATTTGACCTTCTGTCCTTTTATATTGAAGATCTCGATCTTCACATTGTCTTTTGCAGGTAAGGTAATGGCAAAGGATAGTCCGGATTTGGCATCTGACTTAAATCCAAAGGGATTGGGATAAACACTTGCCGAGAAAACAGGGGCAGCTACCTGATCAGAATTGCCGATGATATCAATGATAATGCTGGGGGAATACGGTGATTCATAAGTGTTATTGGAGGCCGAGATCCAATATGTATAAACTTGTGAAAGATCTGTGACGGTATAGGAATTTTCTGCCATAGTTGTTGTGGCGATTATCACACCATTCCGGTAAATATTGTATCCAACATAGGGGAGAGTATAAGCAGCCGGGGGATCCCAACTGAGCACTGCATAAGTAGGATTGTCATAAATCAAAGCTGTGAGATTATTGGGATAGTTTTCCAGTTCCAGTTCATGATAAGTCCATATATTGGAATTTGCCAGAGGAAAATAGCCTTCGCCTCCGTTGATCAATGACTCACAGAGTATGGTTTTTTCTGTTAAGCAGTAATTAGCATAAGTTCTTGTTTGAACAATACCCAGATCGTGGGCCAGCCATAATTTGCCTTTTTTTGAGTTATCAGGATTGGTGAAATCAATTCTGTAAGCTTCCTGTGCACCTGAAGGAAGTGCAAGAGTATCTATTTCCACAACATTAGCTTGATAAGTTATTAACTGTCCGTTTTCCAGATCTGTGACTGTCCAGGACTGCCCTAAAGCCAGTTCATGAGTCTTCAGCCAGTTCCCGCCGTTTTCCACTAATAATGTATCCCACTCACCATCGACCTTATATGCAAAACCAAATACTTTCAAATATTGACCTTCTTGATACAAAAGAGCTTTCTTATGAGGAACCCCAAATGTCTTATAGAAGGTCATTGGGTATATTGTCTTATTCTGTGTGACGAAGCTTTCGCCCAACCAGGCAATTTGCTTAGGATAGTCTGCAGCAATGTTCAGATTAATGTTACTCAGGGTATCTCCGGTAACCAAAGTGAGCTCAATGGGATTAAGGAATCCGCCATGCATTGCAGCTCCGGCAATATTACCCGGATTGGCAGAAGAAAAAGCCTGTGCGATCAGATAGTAATTACCTGTATGTGTTGTCGTATAAGTGAAGGCTCCCGTATTGGTTAAGATCAGAGTGTCACAAATTTGATAAGTATAAGGTTCCATGATACAGATCTGATAAGTATCGTAATTACCATCACTGCTCAATACACCTTGTATCGTACTCACCTGCTGTGGAGGGGAATATATGGGAAGATAATCCACTATGCCGTAGGCTGCCTCATCCAATCCATCCTGAATTGTCTGATCGATAACAGCCGGATCTGTACTGTCCCAAATATTGTTTTCAGCTTTGAGATTAGCCACAGACAGATTATAAACACTATGGGTTACTAACGATTCATCTATATTCTGAGCAATAGTATTCATGCCGTCATCACCGGGATAATCATTGGTCAGATCACCCAGGTTGGCTGTAGCACCCTGTACTATATAGAACCCGGTAAAGTTATGAGTGATTGTATTCTGCATAAAAGTGGGATTAGAGTCGGCTCCGCTGAGCATTACACCTGCACCGGAATTGGGATTCCCCGTGATAAAATTGTAGCTGATATCGTTGTTTGTAAAAGTCCCCGATGCATGCAGTAAATAGACTCCTGTCAGATTATAGTTGATAATATTGTTCTCAACAATCGGATTAATTGCACTGGTTCCTGTTAAATCCCAGGCTGAAATCCCCTGCTTAAGATTGTGATGAATGTTATTATTGCGGATCGTAGGGTTGTTGGTTGTAGTTGTACCCTGATTGCTTAACTGGATTGCTGCGTAGAACTGGGTTCCTGTCCCGCAGTTATATACTTCGCAACTATCGATCAAGGTATTACCGGCTTCTACGATATAAATCCCGTTCCGGACGAATCCGTGGATCTTGCTTGTTTTTATGACCATTGGCGGAGGATTTGTCTCACTTAAAGCCATGAGATTAAAACCTCTGTTACCATTGGAGACTTCAGATTTGCTAATGATGAATTTCCCACTGACCGAATTAATCCCCGTGTCAGCCTTGTTAATTAAACAATGGGTAAAAAGACTTGCCTGCTGAGAATTCTCGAGGCGAATTCCCTGCCACATCGCAGCGACAGTGTTGGAAAAACGGATTGAATCATTCTCGGTTCCAATAGCAAAAAGCTGACCAATTACATTTATCTGATAATTTCCGTTGATAACTACATTAACTCCTGGATAAATGACCAAAGTATCTCCGGAAGGAACAGTTATGGTCCCCGTAACATTGTATGGATTATTGTCAGGAGTCCAGGAACCTGACTGATTTCCTGTCACATTGATCCCCATTAAAGCTGTACATATCCCTGCAAAAAGTAAAAATATAATAATGTTTTTCATTGTTCCTCCCATTTAGGTGTTTCTTCTTCCCCCATTAATAATTAATAATTACTTAAGTAGATTATACGTATTTTCCAGCACTGTTAATAAGCTTTGACACAAATCCTTATCCTTGATCCGGGCTGCTACTTCCAGTTCAAAAAGCTGATTTTGGATTTCTTTCACCCTTAAATTTGCTGCTGCACCTTTTAAACTGTGACAATGATGACCAAGTGCTTCAAAATTATTGTCCTGAATATGAATTCCCATTTCTTTGATGGAATTTCCAAAATACTCCATGAAATCCTGCCATAACTCTAAAGCCATCACTTTGTCTAAATGAAGTTCATGACTGATCCGGTCGATCAATACATTAGAGCGTAAAACCAGAGAATTTACATACTGATCGGCGTGATTTTCATCATATCCATCCAGCCATTTAAAGACCATTGTCAGTAGTTCTTTCGTATCGAAGGTCTTATCCAGATAATCATCCATACCTGCTTTCAGACAAAAGTCTCGGGAACTTTCAAAAGCATTGGCCGATAATGCGATAATAGGTGTATGTCGATTGTCTTTCTCATAACCTCTGATAGTTTGAGTAGCCTTGAATCCGTTCATCGTGGGCATTAAACAATCCATCAGGATCAGATCATAATCTTTCCGCAAATACTTCAAGACCGCTTCTTCTCCATTGTTGGCTATGTCACAGAGAAATCCAGCCTGATGGAGGATCTGAGTTATCAGCTTCTGACTGACTTTATTATCTTCAGCTAAAAGGATCTTGATATTACTGGCGATCAATTTTTCTCTGGCGTGGAATGCTTCTTGGGCTATTTGAGCTTGCAGATCTGTTATTTCATTCTTTATGGCACTCTTGTCTTCCATATTTAAAATTTGGTTTTGCAAATTCTCTACATATTCCTTAACCAGAGTATTTTTCTGCATTAATTCGACCAATTCCCGGGGCATACCAATACTTGAATTCTCCATAAATACCTCTCTAATTCTTCTGAGGAATAATTTATAATAATAACACAAGATTGTCAATTTATTCTTTCCGGGTAACTGCTCATGTACTTCTTTAAAGAGAAGAGATTGTCTCTCACGGAGTTCACAGAGGTCACGGAGAGTAACAAAAAATTATATAAGTTAAAAAATTGAGATAAATTGTTAATATTTTCTTTCTCGAACTCTGTGTCCACTGTGTGCTCTGTGAGAAATAATCCAGATAAAGAATGTTTAGAGATTGTCTCTCACGGAGTTCACTGAGGTCACGGAGAGTACCAAGAAATAAGATACTTTCTTAAATTCAGAGCTCATGTCCTATGTTAAAAACATCTTTCTTTTTTTGGAACAAAAACTTTCAAACCCGTGTCTATCCGCGTTTTTCGCGTTGATCCGCGTTCTATTAAGCGTCTCTTTGCTCTGACAAATAAAAAAGCCTCTCCCGAAGGAAAGGCTTTAATATGGCTCCTGAAGAGGGATTCGAACCCCCGACCTAGTGGTTAACAGCCACCCGCTCTACCGCTGAGCTATTCAGGAATATTGCTCATCACTTATAGAATCACTTTTGCTAAATTAGGTTTTGCTGTCAAGCTCTTTTTATCTCTTTTTTCTCTAAAGCTCTTTTCCTACTCTTCAACTAACCTTTAACCATTAACTATTAACCACTTACCTCTCATGAATTACTATTAACTCCGCATTTTGGAGATTCTGAGAATTGAAGTCATGATTCTTTAAATATCATTATTTTATTTTTTTGCTTTTATAATTATGCAAAGTGAAATTATATTAGCGATTCAGGGAAATATAATTAAATAATTAAAAATCCAATATTTCCCTTGACACAGGAAATATTAATCATCATATTTTAACCAGAAGCAAAAAGGGTGATCCCTTATAATATAGGATACTGGAGGTAAATATGAATAATATCGTAACGGTTCAAGTCAAATGCCCTCATTGTGGCGTTTCCTTAATGGATGAATCCAAACTTATTGACAATGCACAATCCATCAAACTTTCTCTTAAAGTAAAGGGTAACAAGGGATATATCTGGTTGTCTTCAGTGTATCAGAGTTATAATATTGATTCCGATCTTGAGATTAAGGACGGAGATTTAGCAGATTTTTCCTGCCCGCATTGTAATGCAGAACTCAATGAATTAGAAGTATGTACAGACTGTGGAGCGAATATGGTCAGTTTGTTCTTAAATGAAGGCGGCAAGGTTTCTTTCTGTTCGAGAGCAGGTTGTAAGAAGCATTCGGTGGAATTTGAGAATTTAAATACTGCTATGCACCATTTTTATGATGCTTTTGCTATGCAGACCAACACTCAGCAACCGCATATACCCGTGACACCTACAGTAAAATCAGATGAGGAAGAAGATCTGGAAATAGTTGAGCATGGTGCTTTTCTGCAGTCTTACTGCCCGCATTGCAATATGAGCTTGATCGAGGAACATAAGATCAGTCTTAAGATCGAAACAGAAGCAGGCGAATCAGGTGTTTTGCATTTGAGTCCTTATCTGAATGTATTTACGCATGCTACTACGATCAAAGTTCCTGAAAATACCAAGGTCAAAGAGATCAAATGTATTCATTGCGACAAATCCCTCTTGCATCATGACGAATTCTGTCCTAAATGTAATTCGGAAATAGTCGGATTCAATGTGGTTGTCTTGAAGAAAGTGATCGAATTCCTGTTCTGTTCTCGTAAAGGCTGCCGTTGGCATGGTTTGAGTGACGAAGACCTTAATTTCATCAAATTGGAAGAAAGCGAGGAGTGGTAAAATGTACGAAATATTACGCAAGGAGGAAATGGCTCAGGGATCAATAATCCGCTTTGACCTGCATGCACCACAGATAGCTTCAAAAGCAAAGCCCGGACAGTTTGTCATCATCAGAGTCAATGAGCATGGGGAGAGAATCCCTTTGACCATCGCTGATGCGGATAAGTACTCCGGTGTAATAACAATAATTTTCCAAATAGTAGGTAAGACCACCGCCTTGATGCGTGCATACAAGGCGGGTGATTATATCAAAGATGTTGTAGGACCTCTTGGTAAGCCTGTGGAGATCGAAAAGATAGGTACGGTGATCGTCATCGGTGGCGGGACAGGTATTGCTATTCTGCATCATGTGACGAAAGCTATCAAAGAAGCAGGGAATTATGTGATCGGAATTCTGGGTGCCAGAAGTAAAGATTTCATTATCATGGAGCCGGAAATGCGTGCGATCTGTGATGAAATCGTTATTACCACAGATGACGGTTCCTACGGGACTCAGGGTTTTGTTACGGGTGCTCTGCAGAAATATATCGATGAACGTTCAGACATTAAGCAGGTTTATGCCATCGGACCCATCATCATGATGAAAAATGTTTGTAAAATAACCAAGAAATATGAAATAGAAACAAAAGTAAGTCTTAATCCTGTCATGATCGATGGTACCGGAATGTGTGGTGGATGTCGTGTATCTATTGGTGGTGAGACCAAATTCTGCTGCGTTGACGGACCTGATTTCGACGGACATACGGTGGATTTCGATGAGCTCGAGAAACGCAATAATATGTATATGAAGAATGAAAAGGATGCTTTACTGTTTTCGATAAAGTGAGATTAGTGGGTAGTGGGCAGATTTCGACAACCCATCCCCGTCCCTTCCCTTTTATTAAGGGAAGGGGGGAATTAGTTCAGTGTGCAGACGGCAGTAGGCAGAAGGCAGTGGGAGAGAACTCACCCCCGGCCCCTCTCTTGAGAAGAGAGGGGAGTGAATAGGATCTGGAGAATCGGCTGGTTGTAGAGGGTAGGAGATAACCAAGCACTGAAAGTCACTGACTAACACAGACTGAGTTAGAGACCGGAGTGTTTATAGCTTTGGTGGATTTTTTAGAGGCGTAGCGGTTTATCCGTTCCGTTTAAGATAAGTGATCAAAAATGTCAGAAAAGAACTAAAGACTATAGGTTAAAATCCTTTTTGCCTATAGTCTTATCTCTTATCTCTTCACTCTTAACTGAATAATGGGTGGTGTCATGCTTGATTATGATGTAAAATATCTGAAGTTTAAAACATATTTAAATACTTATTGTCCGCATTGTCAGAAATCATTTAATTTTAAAGGGAAAGAAGGTGATTATCTTCTTTTCAAAGCAGTTTATCAGAATGAAGAATTTGATCTAAGATTAAGTCCTTATCTGGATGTGTTTGAAGTAGAGACCGGCATCAATCTGGCAAAAGACATTGTTCTGGATGATGTGAAGTGTCCTAATTGCAAACAAAGTCTTATTGATCACGAAACCAAGTGCGGTGAGTGCGGTTCTGCAGTCTCCAAAATTACGATAACAGCATTTTCCAAATTAATCCCGTTCTTTGTCTGTTTGAAGAATGGTTGTGAATGGCACGGTTTATCCAAGGCAGATGAAAGAAACATCAAACTTAAAATACCACGTCAGCATATGCCGGAACAGGATCAAAAACTTCGGATCCACAATTTTTTAGAAGTACCTTACGGTTTTACCACAGAATTAGCCCAGTTGGAGGCAGGCCGTTGTTTACAGTGCCAGAATCCCAAGTGTTCGGGTGGATGCCCCGTCGGAGTTGATATTCCTGCATTTATCAAGCTGATCAGAGAAGAAAAGTATTTGGAAGCAGGCAAGAAAATTAAAGAAAGAAATGTGTTGCCGGCGGTCTGTGGAAGAGTCTGTCCCCAGGAAGAGCAGTGTGAAGCTAAATGTGTTCTTGGATTCAAAGATGATCCTGTGGCGATCGGTAATCTCGAGCGGTTTGTGGCTGACTGGGTTATGAAGATGGATGTGTTGAAGCCACCGGTTATTACTAATAAAAAGAACAAGAAGATCGCAGTTGTTGGATCAGGACCGGGTGGAATCACAGTTGCTGCAGATCTTTTACAGCTTGGATATGCAGTGACAGTATTTGAAGCACTGCATGAAACCGGCGGAGTTCTGGTTTATGGTATTCCGGAGTTCAGATTACCCAAGTCGATTGTGCATAATGAGATCGATTATCTGCGTAGTCTGGGTGCCAAGATAGAATTAAATACCGTCATTGGAACTATCTATACGATAGAGGAATTATTAGAGAAATACGATGCAATTTATTTAGGTGTTGGTGCCGGTTTGCCCAATTTTATGAATATTGAGGGGGAAAACCTCTGTAATGTCTTTTCTTCAAATGAATACCTGACGAGAATCAACTTGATGAAGGCGTACAAATTCCCTGAGTATGATACTCCCAAGCCGATAGGAAAGAAAGTGGTCGTGGTTGGCGGTGGAAATGTAGCAATGGATAGTGCCAGAAATGCTTTGCGTTGCGGTGCACCGGAAGTGACGATTGTTTACCGTCGTTCCAGAAAAGAACTTCCTGCCAGAGAGGAAGAAGTACGCCATGCCATGGAAGAAGGTATTAAGTTCAAACTTCTGACCAATCCTATCCGTTTTATTGGCAATGACATTAATTGGGTCAAAGGTGTTGAGTGTGTGCAGATGGAGTTAGGTGAGCCTGATGCTTCCGGGAGAAGATCTCCCAGGGCGATACCCGGATCGAATTTTGTGATTGAAACTGATTTGGCGATCATTGCCATCGGTACAGGACCGAGTCCTATCATCTTCAATACGACACCGGGGTTAGTACGCAACCGTTGGGGATATGTCCAGGTGGATGAAAATATGGAAACTTCCATACCCTTTGTATTTGCCGGAGGTGATATTGTCACAGGTTCTGCGACGGTGATTTCTGCAATGGGAGCTGGCAGAACAGCGGCGAATGCAATTCACGCGAAGCTTAGTGGGCAGGGGAAAAAGAGTTGATAGTTGACAGTTGAGAGTTGAGAGTTGGTGACGCTTTTCGGAATTATTTCACGCGGAGACGCAGAGCTAGCGGAGAGATGGAGGGGAAGAGTAAAGATTAGATAAAAGATAAATATGCAAGGGGCAGACACACAGGTCTGCCCTTTTTTTATTAAAACAATTCGATAAGATTCAAATTAAGGGATGCATTCATCATTTCAGAAGGATACATTTCCTTTGTATTGAAGAAATTAGTATAATCAATTTTGAAGTTTACATCTTTTGAGAAATTTAGATTGAGGCCGAAAGAATAGCTTGTTGAGGATTGGCTTTCTGGACTTTGGTTTGTTTGACCAATCCGTACTGAAAAGATATCCAGTCCCGTGAATTCCAGACCAAACCCCAGAATATTATCAGAGGAAGAATAATCTGCATAATCAATACTGGCATAACAGGAGTAAAAGTTTTGAGAAGGCAGGGTCAGGGAATTAGTGATGGGTTGATCTGCTTTTCTTTTGTAGGAAACAGTCGTGCCAAATTTTAAACCTGATGGAAGTGGATTTGCCGGGTGGTGTTTGAAGTAAGTAATTTTTCTTTTTGTAGGATTTACCAAGCTTAAACCTGCCGTAAAATTGAAATCATTTTGTGTATTCTGTAATGTAGGAGGACTGAATTGTGCTAAGAATCCTAATTTACTAAAATCTGAGTTAGGATTGTAATGATTAAAATATTCAATATTCTTGGGGATAAGTTGACTGGAAATATAATTGTAACTATACCCTAAATAGTATTTTGCGTAACTGCTTGATGAATTGTAGTTATTCGTTGATTGGATTCTGTCCAGAAACGGCACGATATTTATACCTATGGCATATTGGGTAGAAGTTTCCAAGGGGGAAAATTTGCCGATTGTTTGTCCATCATCATTTGTTAAATCAATTTCCTGATACTTCAAGCTAGTACCAAATTTGCTCTGTATATTAGGTAGAGGGAGAGATATTCCTATTCCGGATGAAGCCAGAACAATAGATGAACTGGAGAAGTTTCCCCGATTGAAGGCAAAAGAAGTAAATCCCAAATGAATACCCTGCATGGCACCGAGTTTTGCAGGATTGTTTATTACAGAGGCAGGTGTGAGTAATTCCAGAGAAGCTGTACCGGATTCAAGGCCAAAAGCAGCATCCCGTGCTGAGGGGTTGATCCTCAGGAACTGACAGGCGAACTGGGAGGCTGACAAATTGAAAATGACAATGCAGATAGCTATAATTATTAGTACTTTTTTCATAAATTACTTCCTTATCTGAACAAGATCATTTGTTTTTCGAGTACTGTTGAACCGACAATAAGCCTGTAGGTATAGATGCCACTTTGTACATATTGTTGTTGGTTATTTTTTCCATTCCAAAACACGGAATGTGTTCCTGCTGGATATAAGCCATAAATGAGATGTTTAATAATTACTTTTCTGCTATCCAGAATATCTAATTTTACCTCACAAGCTTCAGATAAATGATAGTTAATAGTGGTGTATCCATAGAAAGGATTTGGGTAATTTTGAGACAGCCTTATTGGTTGACCTGGAATGGTATCTGGATTTCCAGTTGTTGAATATTCCTGGGTATCAGGAGCTGTGGATTTTTCAGCACAGCCCATGTTACAAAGCAAGAGCAGAGCGATAGAGACAAGCACAAAGAATAGTTTTTTACTCATTTTTACTCCGTTAAGATATATTTATGGTAGAGAATCTAATGAATTTCCTTACCATAAAGCAAATAATGCGGAGGGTGAGAATAAAGTCAAGAGCTAAAATAGTTGGCAGGGGGCAGTAGGCAGGGGGAGAACAACTCACCCCCGGCCCCTCTCTTGTGAAGAGAGGGGAGTGATATTTCGACAACCCATCTCCGGCCCTTCCCTTTTATTAAGGGGAGGGGGGAATGATCTTTTTTAACCTGGTTTGGCCAATGGCCATGAGAAAACAGAAAGATCTTCTGTAAGTGTAGAAGCAGGAATATATGGACTTGCTTTGGTCTGAAAGATTATTCTGGCAGTGAGTTTATAGCCTTTGTGAATGGGGAGGAGGACCCCGGATTTGATAAAGTCTGCCACAGATAAATGACCGAAAAGCAGCACATACAAATTATAAGATGCATCATCCCTTTTTGAAAACAGGTATTGCTTGTCGAGTTTATGGATGACTTTCAGGAAGATGCCGTAAGAGTTCAGGTGTTTACGGCGTAGATCAGGATATTCCAGTTTATATTGTCTGGCGTAGGAAGATAAATCATGTTTGAATCTGAGGGGGAGATTATGCCAGATTTGGAGGGTCAGTTTTTCCATAGAGATGATCTTAAGATTTTGAGGTAAAAATGGTATAGGGATATATTTTCTGCCTAGGCATAGGTCACTATGCCGGAAGTAACAGAAGATAATGCCCTCTTTTTTCCCGCCTTTGGGATAAGAAGTTTGATTCTTCTCAAAGTAAACTTTCATATTACCCTTTTTACCTCACTTTGTTATATTAAACTGCTTTGAGAGTGGAATGTTACAGGAAAAATCAGGTTTTTAGGTATTGGGGTTAGTCCGTCAACTCTCAATTTATTCCAAATCATGACTCAAGACTTATAACTCAAGACTATCTCGGTCTCCTCTTCTCCCTTGGTGTTCATATAGTTTTCAACTCATCCTCCGGTCCTTCCCTTCAAAGGGAAGGAAGCCTGGTAGTCTATGCTTTTCAGGAGATGTAAGCCACCGAAAACCACCGAAATGAACGCGAAGGAGAAAAGGAAGCACTCTATGAGAGGTATTTATCCACAGAAAGACGCAGATTAACGCAGATGGGAGATAGGTTTCAGGGAAAAAGGACGGAATGGACTCTATGGACTATATGGACAGTATGAGGGGAAATCCGGAACATTGACTTGAACGGACAGAGAGAAGGTGTCAGGTGTCAGGTGTCAGTGACTGCACAATCCAGAGTTAACATGCCACTCTCTAATCCCCTCTTCTACACTAATAACTAACAACTATTTCTGCCCACTTTCTCCAAATGCCTATCCTTTCTGATCATCGGGTGATGTCAGCCTGATAAAATCCGCATCTTTCCATAAGGATTCAAAATCCTTGTCCTTTATTGCCATTTCTTTATACTTTTTATGCAACTCAATAGCTTTTCTTAAATACTCCAACGCTTGTGCTTTTCCCTGTAATTCAGATGCATATAAACAGCCAAGATTGAAATATGCTTCTGCCTTTTGGGGATCAATTTCAACAGCTTTATTAAATGCTTCAATTGCTTCTTCTTTTCTATTTAATGTAGCATAACAGACACCCATATTGTGCCACGCTTTAACCATCATGGGATCAATTTCAATAGCCTTTCTACATGCTTCAATCGCTTCTTCATTCCTGCCTGAATCATGAAGACAACTACCCAGATTATTCCAGGCACCAGCCTTTTTGGGCTCGATTTCAATAGCTCTCTTGTATGCTTCAAACGCTTCTTCCTTCTTGCCTAAAGCAGAAAGACTGTTTCCCATATTGTACCATGCATCAGCCATTTTCAGATCAATTTCAATAGCCATTCTACATGCTTCAATCGCTTCTTCAGTCCTGCCTAAATCTTGAAGACAACTACCCATATTATTCCAGGCATTAGCATTTTTCGGATCAGTTTCCACAGCTTTTTTATAAGCTTTTATCGCTTCTTCAGTCTTATCTAATGCGTTATAATTTACCCCTATATTATAATATATAGCTGAGTTTTCCGGCTTTAATTCAAGAGCCTTATTGTAAGATTTTAGAGCCTGTTCAAAATCCTTTTGTCTGTGATAAAAACCTCCAAGACTGTACCAGGCTTCTAATTTTAAATCCTTATCTGTTGCTGTCCTATAGGCAAATTCTGCCTCTTTGAATTGCTTTAATTCTTCTAAAAAATATCCTTTCTGGATAATATACCACCCGTTTTCAGAATTATCCTTTATCAAAGACTCACACACACCCAAAGCTTGGGAATATTGCTTCTGCTGCAGATAAATTTGCATACTGAACTCTAACCTTCGTGTTTCTACCTGCTTAAGTGCATCTATATGTATGGTTTCCACCTTCTTTTTAGTTTCTTCCACTTGTTCTTTAGTTTTTTCAATTTCGTTAAAGCGTTGATGAAAATATACACTTAACCCTGATATTATTAGTAACAGTATCGCTATGATAATGCCGATAGTATCTATTCCCACACCTAAAAAATTGGTTGCCTTATCTAGCATTACCTGTGACTGCTCTAATTGCTTTTCCTGGATTACTGAGCGTATTTCGCACATTACGCTGTCATTTACAGCCTTGGTAAATACTATTGGCTGACCTGATTCCTGTTTCATTTTAAGTTGTGTTATTTGGTTATGTTGATAGTAGAGTGCACCGCACAGGAGACAAAAAACAATAATTATCCAAAATGATCTCATACAAGCTCCATTAAAAATACTTATTTTGCAACCTTTAACTAATTCCTATGAATCAACAATTTTGTCAATTATATAAAATTCTTTGCAGTAACTCATTCATTTTAATCTCTTCTCAAATTTCTCCGCGAACTCAGACAGAGAGAAGGTGTCTGGTTTCAGGTGTCGGGTGTCAGTGGGAGGGGAATCGGACAAGTCTGACATGTCGGACTTGTCGGACGAGTGGAGTACCCACGCAGTGGGGAAGGTGTTTTGTTGCTTTATGCAGATGAGGACGTCTGCAATTCCCAATACACAAGAAAGGGATAATGTGATAACGAAAGATTACAATTTTTTATGTCTGATTTCCTTGATATAGTACACCAGGTCGGCTAAGGCTTCCTCGGAAAGTAAATAAACGGTTTCGGGTTGGGATGGTAAGAGAATCTCGTATAAAGCAAAAAGGTCTAAGGCCTGATTCAAGGCGGCTTGGTTCAGAATGACCAGCTGTTTGTCCTGAGAAAAGTCTGATTTACTGTTTTCAAGAGCTATGAGAAGTGAAATGAAACAATCACTTTCTTCGTAAGTTGAAAAAATTCCTTCCCGAACTCCCATAGAATCTCTAAAACCAGGTTCATAATTCCAGACACTTTTTGCCATAGCATAACCCATCCAATTGCTGGAAATAAACATTTTCACAGTATCAGGATCAACTTTTTCCAACTTCATTTGAGGGTTAAAATACCAATTAGTAGTATCTCTTGCATCAGCATTATAGATATTATTAAAGGAAGCAGTTAAACGGTTATTATTTCTATTCAGGATCTTTGCGATAGTGATCTCATCAACTGCTGCTTTGATATTGCCTTCAGCATAATAAGCATCAGCTAAAAACCAATGGGGCATATAATCATAATAATTTTTACTGATTGCTTTCAAATAGTACTTTTTAGCATTAGAATAATCAGCAATATGTTCATAATATTGTCCAATAAAAGTTATAACATAGTGAAGAGTGGAATCCGCTTCAATTGTTTTATTATAGTATTTGAGAGCTTCTTCGTACTTTGAATTGTGATAGAATGATTCAGCTTTATCAAGAATAGCCTGCACACTGTCAGATGTTTCATAATGAAACAACTTAAGACCCTGTTTGGTCATTTTTCTATATAAGTAGCTATAATTAAGTTTTTCAGAATAGTCAGGTTGCTCTATGGGTGTTTTCAACTCAAGGAGTTGATAATACAATTTGGAATTGGCAATAATATTGAACATCTCTGTTGGAGAGTGGTAAATATATTTTTGTGTGCGATTTGCTGTGCAGGCATTAAATACGAAAACTAACAAACAGGTACATAGAATAAACAACTTCTTCATGTTATCTCCTAATCAGTAAAATTTATTACTACCAGTTAAATTAATGCTCAATAACAAGTCAAGAAAATATTACAGAGGATGATGAAGGTGATATTGTACCAGTAATTGGAAAAGTAAATAGCTATGCTGTCATAGTATGAAATCACTCTTTTATTTCAAATTCGGAGTATATGGGTTCAGTACCTTTTCCGGTTGAGACAAGAAGTTTACTGTAATTTCCGCTGAATTCCATGACAGTGGATAGCCATGTTTTCTTATTATAGACTGGGGGCATGGTGAGGACGGATTTAATTTTGGGTATATCTACTTTGGCTTTGTTTTGAAAGAGAACTTGCATGATGTCGAGTCTGGGGTCACCGAAAGTGATAGATTCGGGGTTAGTGTGGAAAGTGTCTTGGATATATTGCAAATAGGAAGGCTGCCAGGAATTATTGGAGAGTGCCTGATTGGCATGATAGGTATAGTATCTGGATTTAGAGGGCCAATACTCTGTAATTTTATCAGCTGAACATTCTAAAGAAATGATTTTGTTTTGGGAACCTAACAGGTAATTCTGACCGGAAGCATGGTTTACATTTTTGATAAATTGGACAGCATCCTCAAAAGATTTCTGCTCCAAAGTACTCCGCATAACGCAGCAGACAGGGAGTCCATCAGTGGAGCTTATTAAGTCAGTTAAAGAATTCTCGGTAATGCCCAGATATCTGTTTATACCGTTAGCTCCCAGATAGCCTGTATAAGTTGTGATTATTCGGCTGGTGGCTGTTTCGGTGGTATTGATTTCCAGAATAATTTCGTATCCGTGATAGAGTGAATCGACATCTATATTTTGAGCGATCAGATTAGGGGACTTATCTTTCAGGAAGTTATTCACTCCCAGAGAGGTACAATGATGCAGGTCATGTGTGTCGGCATAGACGGCCATTTCATCGTTTAGTTGGAAAGCGAAGATAGTGTTGAAATCTATGCCGGAACCATCACTGATGCCTTTGATCTCCTCGAGCAGATCAGGAGTCCATTTTTTGATTGCTTCCTGATACTGAGTCGCATCCAGAAAGGTTTTAATAAAGGTATCAGCGGGAGTGTGATATTTAGTTTCGATGTCTTTTTTCCAGCGGGAAACGAGGAGAACAATGCTGCTTTTCATCCAGGACCCGTGCTGAAAACCTATTTCGTAGGGAGTTCCACTCAGGTGCAGGATTGGTATATAGGAATTTGTAGTAACATTTGCATGAGTGAGAGAGAGATTAGTAAATGAACTGTTGTTATTGGGCATAAAGCAGGGGATGAAAACATAGATTATAAACAGAGTAATGAGACCAAGAAACGTCGCAATTTTTAGATATTTCAATTATAACTCCCTGAGATAATTTTGCTGAAATAAATAAGATACTGGAAAGCATGTCAATGAAAAATGTAGAAAGTGTTGAAATGGACGCATAATAGAACGCTGATTTACGCAGAATTCGCGGAATAACGCAGATGGGAGATAGGTATCAGTGGAATGGGTAGAAGGGACTCTATGGACTAAATGGACAACATGGACTATATGGACAGCATGAGGGACAATCCGAAGCACTGACTAATACAAACGAACACAGACAGAAGAAGAGAATTGAATGTGCGAGTTGAGAGTTTGCTGTAAAAATTCTGAAAAAATGCAAAAAAGAGGAAATTTTCAGCAGATTTCAGTTGACAGAATAACGTATATGCGAGAATTTGAGATAATATGTACGGCACGAGCCTGCCGTCGAAACATAAAGCCTGATTAAAAGAGGCTTTTAGATCTTTTGGAGGAAAAATGGCTAAAGAGAAATTTGTACGAACCAAGCCACATGTCAATGTTGGTACTATTGGTCACGTTGACCATGGTAAGACAACCTTGACAGCCGCTATCACTCTTTACTTAAGTAAAGCTGGTGGAGCGACCTTCCGTTCATTCGATAGTATCGACAATGCACCGGAAGAAAAAGAAAGAGGTATCACCATTGCGACAGCACATGTTGAATACCAGACGAAAAATCGTCACTATGCACACGTTGACTGCCCGGGCCATGCTGATTATGTAAAGAACATGATCACTGGTGCTGCTCAGATGGACGGAGCTATTTTAGTAGTTAGTGCAGCTGACGGTCCTATGCCTCAGACCAGAGAGCACATCTTGTTGGCAAGACAGGTTGGTGTTCCTGCGATGGTTGTTTTCATGAACAAGTGTGACCTTGTTGATGATCCGGAATTACTGGAATTAGTAGAATTAGAAGTGAGAGATCTTCTGACCATGTACGGATTCCCTGGCGACGATATTCCTATTATTAAGGGATCAGCGTTGAAAGGTTTGAATGGAGATCCTGAAGGTGAAGCACAGATCCAGTTACTTATGGACACTGTGGATTCCTACATTCCTATTCCTGAGCGTCAAGTTGACAAACCTTTCCTTATGCCAGTGGAAGACGTGTTCTCAATTCCCGGCCGTGGTACAGTTGCTACGGGCAGAGTTGAAAGAGGCATGGTAAAAGTTGGTGAGAAGTTGGAAAGAGTTGGAATTCACGATACTGTAGAAACCACATGTACCGGCGTGGAAATGTTCCGTAAGATCATGGAATTTGCAGAAGCCGGAGACAACATTGGTTTATTACTCAGAGGACTTGGTAAGTCTGACATTGAAAGAGGAATGGTATTAGCCAAACCTAAGTCAATCAAACCTCATACCAAATTCAAGGGTGAAACTTATATTTTAACCAAAGATGAAGGTGGACGTCACAAACCCTTCTTTACAGGTTATAGACCTCAGTTCTATTTCAGAACAACAGATGTTACCGGTACTATGAATCTTCCAGAAGGAATTGAAATGGTAATGCCAGGTGACAATGTAACTATTTCTGCTGAACTAATTACACCTATTGCTATGGAGCAAGGTTTAAGATTTGCTATTCGTGAAGGCGGAAGAACAATCGGTGCCGGCGTAGTAGGCGAAGTAATTGAATAAAGTTGGAGGTTACAGTGAGTAACAAAAATGCAGGCAATCGTATAAGAATACGTTTAAAAGCTTATGATTACAGATTGTTGGACAAATCAGTAGCAGAGATAGTAAAGAATACTAAGAATACTGGTGCGAAGATAGTTGGACCTATTCCACTACCAACAGAGAAGACATTATACACTGTATTGAGATCCCCGCATGCGGACAAGAAATCTCAGGATCAGTTTGAGATGTTAGTTCATAAAAGAATAATTGATATAATAAATCCCACTCCTCAGACGACAAGTGCCCTGAAAAAGCTTAGTTTACCTGCCGGGGTGCATGTTGAGATTAAGGCTTAAAGGAGCTGTACAATGATAGGATTAATTGGAAAGAAAATCGGGATGACTCAGATATTCGATAAAGAAGGAAGAGTTGTTCCTGTTACAGTAATCGAAGCTGGTCCCTGCAAAGTTGTGCAAAGAAAAACAGCTCAGAAAGATGGATATGAAGCTATGCAACTTGGATTTGAGGATATCAAAGACAAGAAAGTAACTAAGCCTTTAAAAGGCCATTTCCAGAAACATAACGTAAAGCCATTCAGATATTTAAGAGAATTTAGATTAACTAACTCTGATGATTACCAAGAAGGTCAGGAAGTAAAAATTGATATCTTCCAAAATAACGAAAAGATCAAAGTTATTGGAACTTCCAAAGGTAAAGGATTTGCCGGTGTTATGAAAAGACACGGTTTCCATGGATTCAGATCAACTCATGGTGTACACGAATCTTTCCGCGGTGGCGGATCAATTGGTCAATGTGCGACTCCATCCAGAGTGTTGAAAGGCAAGAAAATGGCCGGACACAAAGGTGTGGACAGAATCACAGTTAAAAACCTTAAAGTTGTAATGATAGATTTGGAAAAGAATCTTATCTTAGTTAAAGGTGCTGTTCCCGGACACCGTAACAGTATCGTTCTTCTTACAAAGTAATGGTAATCAGGAGTAATAAATGTTAGAAGCAAAAAAATATTCTGCTAATGGAGAATTGGTCGGTTCCGAGACTCTGCCGGAAGCTTTATTTGCTGTCTCATGTAATAATCCAAATGCTTTATTATATGAAGTGATAAACATGTATCTTGCCAATCAAAGACAAGGTACAACAGCCGTAAAGAGCCGTGCAATGGTTTGCGGAAGTACCAAAAAGCTATTCCGACAAAAAGGAACTGGAAATGCCCGTCAGGGTAACAGAAGAACACCTGTCCGCAGAGGCGGTGGAAGAGCTTTTGGACCTCAGCCAAAATCCTGGTATACACATATACCTACCAAAAAGAAAAGACTTGCTCTTCAGTTAGCCTTAACAGCTAAAGCGAATGAAGGTCAGGTAATTATAGTCGAATCCTTACAGTTCGAAAATCCTAATACAAAGCAAGCAACAGCGTTGATTGAAAAAATTATTCCTGGAAAAGGAAAGAAATTGTTCGTGATCAATGGTTCAGATACCAACATAGTAAAATCATTCAGTAATTTGGATGATGTCAAGATGGATCGTGCAGATGGTCTTTTTGCCTATGAAGTATTGAATTGCAAGTATTTAGTTCTTACGACTGAAGCTCTGAAAAAAATAGAGGAGGTATTCGTTAAATGAAGAACCCACGCGAAATAATACTGTCCCCTATCATCACAGAAAAAACGGGCCATTTGAAGAAAATTAACAACAGTTATGTATTTGAAGTTAGTTATAATGCCAACAAAATTGAAATAAAGAAAGCTGTAGAGAAGATCTTTGCAGTGAATGTAATCAGTGTTAACACGATTCGTCAGAATGGTAAATTCAAGCGTATGGGCAAGCATGCAGGCTATCGCCCCAATTGGAAAAAAGCAATTGTAACCTTGAGAACCGGCGATAGTATTGCTGATTTTGAGATCTAGGAGAGTTAAAAATGGGTGTTAAGAAATATAAAGCAATAACTCCAACCTTGAGATTCAGAACTGGTTATACTTTCGAAGAAATAACCACCTCTGAACCTGAGAAATCCTTACTGGCTAAGAAATCCAAGACAGCCGGTAGAAATAATTATGGTAGAATTACCTGTCGTCATCGTGGTGGCGGACACAGACAACACTACAGAATTATCGATTTTAAGAGAGATAAGGTAAACATTCCTGCTACTGTAGCAACTGTAGAATATGATCCCAACAGAACAGCCAGAATCGCTTTGCTTCATTATGCTGATGGAGAGAAGAGATACATTCTTGCTCCACTTGGTCTGAAAGTAGGACAGAAAGTTCTTTCCGGACCTGAAGCAGAAATACTGGTAGGAAATGCTCTTCCGTTAGAGAAGATTCCTTTGGGAACAAATGTTCATAATATAGAATTCAAGAAAGGTAAAGGCGGCCAATTGGCACGTAGTGCCGGAGCATTTGGACAGATCATCGCGAAAGACGGTGGTTATGTACATGTAAAAATGCCGTCAAATGATGTACACTTAATTAGAAAGGAATGCTATGCGACTATCGGTCAGGTTGGTAATATCGACCATAACCTGATTCAGTTAGGTAAAGCAGGCAGAACGCGTTGGATGGGTATTAGACCTACAGTCAGAGGCGTTGCGATGAACCCGGTTGATCACCCTATGGGTGGTGGCGAAGGCAAGACATCCGGTGGAAGGCATCCTGTGTCTCCCTGGGGAAAATTGGCCAAAGGTGGCAAGACTCGTAAGAAGAAAAAATACTCAAACAAATATATAATTAAGGCAAGTAAGAAGAAGTAGGAGGATAATAAATGGCACGCTCGATTAAAAAAGGTCCTTTTGTAGATGATCACCTCCTCAATAAAGTGGTAGCTTTAAATAATGAAACTAAGAAGCAGGTTATCAAGACCTGGTCTAGAAGATCAACCATCTTACCAGATTTCATTGGTCATACATTTGCAGTGCATAATGGTAAGAAATTTGTACCAGTCTATGTTTCAGAAAACATGGTTGGACATAAACTCGGCGAATTTTCTCCAACACGTACCTATCGTGGACACAAAGAGAAAAAGAAAAAAGTCGGTAAATAATTAGGAGTTGATTAATGGAAGCTATTGCACAATTAAATAATCAGAGGGGATCCGCTCGTAAAGCAAGATTAGTGCTTGATTTAATCCGTGGAAAGAACGTGGTTGAAGCACAAAAAATACTTACATTTTCCCGTAAGAGAGTAGCTCAAAGCATTTCCAAACTTCTTAATTCAGCAATTGCAAATGCTACAGTTAAGGAAGGAAAGGCGGAATTTGATAAAATGATAGTTAAAACAGCGTTTGCAGATCAGGGACCTGCGATGAAAAGATTCAGACCCAGAGCACAGGGCAGAGCTTTTATCATTCGTAAACAAACCTGTCACATTTACATTGCTGTTGCGGATAAGGAATAGGAGGAACTCTTGGGACAAAAGATTAATCCAATCTGCTACCGTCTAGGGGTAAACAAAGATTACGCGTCAATCTGGTATGCAACCGGCAGAGAATATGTCAAGAATTTGCATGAAGATTTAGTGATTAGAAAATATGTGAAGAACAGATTAAAAACTGCTATGGTCTCTAAGATAATAGTTAGCAGAAAGACAAATTCTGTAAACGTGGATATTCATACAGCACGTCCCGGCCAGGTGATCGGGAGAAAGGGTGCTGAGATTGAAGCGATCAGAAATGAGTTGACTGTACTTCTCAAACAGAATAGAACCAATGCACTCACAGTATTCATCAACCTCATGGAGATCAAGAAGGCTTGGCTTGATGCGGCACTTATTGGTGAAGAGATTGCGAGACAGCTTAAGGAAAGAGTTTCTTTTAGAAGAGCCATGAAACTTGGAATCCGTAATTGTATGAAGGAAGGTGCTCTCGGTGTAAAGGTCCAGTGCTCAGGCAGACTGGGTGGTGCAGAAATGGCCAGAACCGAAAGATATCATGAAGGCAGAACTCCGCTCCATACCCTGAGAGCCGATATAGACTACGCGTTAACCGAAGTTAATACAACTTACGGGATCATCGGCATCAAAGTATGGATATACAAAGGCGATATTCTCAACTAAGAGGAGATGTAAATGTTAGCACCAAAGAAGATAAAATATAGAAAACAAATGAAAGGGAGACGTACCGGTCTCGACTTTTGCGGAAGCGAAATTAATTTTGGCGACTACGGCTTATTAGCCCTTTCGGATGGATGGTTATCCAGCCGCCAAATCGAAGCTGCCCGTATTGCAATCACCCGTCATATGAAGAGAGCTGGAAGAGTGTGGATCAGAATATTTCCGCACAAACCAGTAACATCGAAGCCGGCAGAAACCCGTATGGGTAAAGGAAAAGGAGCTCCAGAGTACTGGGTAGCTGTTGTTCGTCCCGGTAGAATACTTTTCGAGATTGAAGGTGTTGATATCAAGATAGCCAAAGAAGCAATGCGTTTGGCCAGTCATAAATTACCAATAACCACAAAAATGATTGCCCGAGAAGGAGTCGAACTATGAAAGCTGCGGAACTCCGTGAATTCACTAATGATGAATTAGTAAAGAAAATAGAAGATTATAAGGAAGAATTGTTCAACCTTCGTTTTCAGAAGGCCAAGAATAAATTGGAAAATCCTTACAGAATCCGCGAAATAAAACGCGATGTGGCTCGCATAAACACGTTAATAACTGAAAGAAGCAGAGCACAGAGGTAAAGATGGCTACATTAAGAAAATTAAAGAAAGTTGGGAAAGTGGTTAGTGACAAGATGGATAAAACCATTGTTGTGGAAGTAGAACGCCAATTTACCCATCCCCTCTACAAAAAAGTTGTGAGAGAACACAAAAAGTTCAAAGCTCACGATGAAAATAACGAATGTCAGACCGGCGATGTAGTGGAGATCCAGGAACACAGACCAATGAGTCACGACAAGAGATGGATTCTCACAAGAATCGTTGAAAAGAGTAAATAAGGAGTAGCAGAATGATACAGGTTCAAACCATATTGAATATAGCTGATAATTCCGGTGCAAAAAGAGCCATGTGTATAAAAGTGCTTGGTGGTACCAGAAGAAGATATGCTTCTGTTGGTGACATAATTGTTATCGCTATCAAGTCCGCTACACCTACTGGAAAGATAAAGAAGGGAACAGTTGAGAAAGCTGTAATTGTTCGGACTAAGAAAGAGATCAGAAGACTTGATGGATCTTATATTAGATTCGAAGATAATGCTGCTGTTATTATCGATGATAAGAACGAGCCAAAAGCAACCCGTATTTTCGGACCTGTCGCAAGAGAATTAAGAGAACATCATTTTACAAAAATAATTTCTCTTGCTCCGGAAGTTTTGTAGGAGTTAGCAATGAAGAATAAAATGAGGATAAAAAAGAACGATACCGTAGTGGTAATATCTGGAAAATACAAAGGCGTCAAAGGCAGAGTATTAAAAGCTTTTCCTGATGATCAGAAAGTAATAGTGGAAAAAGTAAATTTCATTAAGAAACATACCAAACCCACCCAGAGAAATCCCCAGGGCGGAATCGTGGAAAGAGAAGCTCCCTTACATGTTTCAAATGTAATGCTCTTCAATACGAAGATCAATGATGTTACCAAACCTGCTTATAAGACAGTTGGTGACAAAAGAGTGCGTGTCTGTAAAAAGACAGGCGACGAAATCTAAAGAGGGTTGAAGAATGAATCGTCTAAAAGAAAAGTATAGAAATGAAGTTGCACAGGCCTTAATGAAAGTGTTTAATTACACTAACGTTAATCAGATTCCCAAACTGGTGAAAATATCAGTGAATATGGGTGTTGGTGCGGCTACACAGAATAAAGCCATACTTGACAATGCTGTCAAAGATATGGAAATTATCACAGGTAGAAAACCTGTGATCACAAAGGCTAAGAAGTCTATTTCCAATTTCAAACTCAGACAGGGCATGCCCATCGGTTGTAAGGTTACCTTAAGAGATGAGATCATGTATGAGTTTTTGGATAGATTAATTACTGTCACCATCCCCAGAATCAGAGACTTTAAGGGTACTCCTGTCAATGCTTTTGACGGCAGAGGAAATTACTCTATAGGTATCAAAGAACAAACCGTTTTCCCTGAAATCGTTTATGATAAAATTGATGCAATCAGGGGTATGAATATTACAATAGTTACAACAGCAAAGACCGACGAAGAAGGTCGTGAACTGTTAAAATTACTGGGAATGCCTTTCCAGAAAAAGGAAAAATAAGGAGCTGACCTTGGCAAAAAAATCATTGGTTGTTAAGCAAGCCCGGACCCCGAAGTTCGCAGTGAGAAAATACAGTCGCTGTTTATCATGCGGGAGACCCAGAGGGTTTATGAGAGATTTCGGCTTATGCCGTCTCTGCTTTAGAAAACTGGCTTCTAACGGGATGATTCCCGGAGTAAAAAGAGCAAGCTGGTAAATTAATTGGAGGAAGAAAATGAGTGTTACTGATCCGATAGCTGATGCATTAACCAAGATACGTAATGCATATCGTGCCGGACACATGCAGGTTACCGTCAATCATTGCGGTTTAGTGGAATCTTTAGTCAGAATCTTGGCTAATGAGAATTTCGTAAACAGTTATGAATTGGTCGATACCGATGTGGTGAAAAAGATCTTTAGAAAGAAGATCAGCATTAATTTACGTTACACAAACACAGGTTCACCTGTACTCAGAGGAATCGAAAGAATTAGCAAACCCGGCCGTCGTGTTTATGTTAAAGCCGACGTTATACCATCTGTTTATAACAATACTGGTATTGCCATCATTTCAACTAATCAGGGCGTTGTCACCGACCGTGATGCGAGAAAACTTCGTCATGGCGGCGAATATGTTTGTAAGGTCTGGTAGGAGGACAAATGTCAAGAATAGGAAGATTACCCATAAGTATTCCTGACGGTGTAAAAGTTGATTTGAATGCTAACAATGTCGCTGTTACAGGTAAATTAGGAAAATTAGATTATAGTTATAGAGAAGGCATCACAGTCGCGATTGAAGATAACAAAGTTATCGTCACCAGAGACTCAGATGACAGAAATGTAAGAGCATTACACGGACTAACCAGAGCCTTGATCAATAATATGGTTGTAGGCGTGAGTGAGGGTTAGTTAGGAACTCTGCAGGTTATTGTTACTGGTTATTCGGCTGAAGTGGTCG
>CAYQPF010000016.1:0-16795 GCA_964419225.1 uncultured Candidatus Cloacimonadota bacterium
CAGCTTTTGCCGTTGAACAATCTTTTACTGTAGTCAATGCCACTGAAATGGCAGCAACTCCTGTCATTACTCCCGAAAGCGGTAATTACCTTGATCCTGTCCAGGTAAACATTACTTGTGCTTCCCCGGAATCATCCATCTGGTACACCACAGATGGCACCAATCCTGTCGAGGGTGTGAATCCCTTTACCGGTCCTCTGACTATTAATTCTTCCACAGTAATAAAAGCTATGGCAACTGCCACCGGGCTACTCCCAAGTGCTATCGCCACCGCTACATACAATTTCCCAGTTGTTGTAAACAGCTTAACCGAACTCAGAAGCCAAGCAGCCGATAATACAACTCTTTATAAACTGACCTCTGAAGTTATCATTACGGCACAACATTCTTTCCGTAACCAAAAATTCGTGCAGGACTCTCAAGCCGGGATTATGCTCGATGATCTAAACAATGTCCTGTCTCTCCCTACTGTTGTCGGTGACGGTTTAACAGGGTTGATCGGCAGACTGATCACTTTTGATTCCATGCTCCAGTTTGTTCCTGTTTTCAATCTTGCCAATACAAGTTCTACAGGCAACTTTCCTGAACCAATTATTATCAACCTCGCACAATTGAATCAGAATTTCAACCTTTATGAAGCACGCCTGATTAAAGTCATGAATATAGATTTCATCCCTGCTGGTACATTTGCCCTCAATCAATCCTACAGAATCACCGATGTAACCGACAGCTCATATTTCAGAGCCTTCCTGCAAAATGCCGACTATGCCGGTACTGCTATTCCCATCCTACCTCAAACCATTATTGGGATAGCTTCCCGGACATCCTCTCAAATCAGTCTTACAGCAAGAAGTCTGAATGATTTCCGCATATCCTTTCCAAGACCAACCGATCTTAACGGTACAATTAACGGTCAATCTATCGTCTTAAACTGGACAGCTCCGGTTGATACTACTCCAATACTGAGTATGTTTTATCTTTATCGAGTCGGTTCTGATGTAACTTTCTATCTTTTAACTCCTGGTACTACAACCTACATTGATAATCAAATTTCCCTCAATCAGGTATATTCTTATTACGTGGTGGCTGCATATGAAAATCCGGAAGGTTTTTCTCAACCCTCCAACACTGTTACCTTGCAATATGGCGACGCTCTATTACCACCAACCAACCTGACTGCAATATACGAAGATAACAATGTAAACCTTAACTGGCAGGCTCCCGGCTCTCAACCTGCTTCCTGGATTAATTGGGATAGTGGTGAACATACATATAACATTGGAACTGCAGATGCCAGTGCTCAACCTTTCTCTGCTGCAGTACGTTTCACTCCTGAAGATCTCACCAATTATAATCAAATGTACCTTACTCAGGTTAAATTCTGGCCCCATACCCTGAATTGCATCTATACCCTGAAAGTTTGGACAGGCGGTACTCTTGGCTTTGCCGGAACAATCGTGAATGAACAGGTTGTCTCAAATATTGTTGCTGACCAATGGAATGAAGTTATCTTGACAAATCCCGTCTTAATCAATGCTAATCAGGAATTATGGTTCGGAATCGATTACAGTACCTCTGCAGGTTTCCCGGCAGGAACAGATGCCGGCCCGGCTGTCAATCACAAAGGTAATGTCATGTTCTGGGACGGTGGCTGGACTTCTCTCTTCGACCTTAATCCTGCTAAAGATTACAACTGGAATATCCAGGGTTATGTCGCTAATATCCAAATGAACAGATCCTTACTTGGTTATAGAGTCTTCAAAAACAACATCCAACTGAATAATAATTTGATTACAGAGACCATTTTTGCAGATGAAAATGTCCCAAATGGTACTTGGAACTATACTGTTAAAGCTGTATATACCGGCAATATCGAATCCCCTGCTTCCAATCTCGTCTCTCTTGTGGGAGCTCAGGATAACAATGAAGTAGCTTTTACAAACTCTTTAAACGGCAATTATCCCAATCCCTTCAATCCCGAGACAAGTATCAGTTTCAGCCTTAAAGACAAACAGAATGTAAGCTTAAAAATCTATAATCTAAAAGGTGAACTTGTTAAAACACTACTCGCTAAATCTCTGGATAAAGGCAACCATAAAATCGTCTGGAATGGTAAAAATGAAAGCAATAATTCTGTCGGATCAGGTGTATATTTCTACAAGATCTCTACCCAGCAATTCCAAATGCAGAAGAAAATGCTTCTCATCAAATAGGACTAGCGTCCAGCATATGGTTCAGATATCATTTTCCAGGTGTTGATGCTCTCAAACCTGTAGTCATAAGATACAGATTTGAAATAACGAGCTAATGAAAATACAAAGGGGCAAATATTATTTGCCCCTTAAATTCAAATTCTTGACATCAAAAATCCTTGTAGTTCTGTAATTCAGATGGATTTAAAGTCAGTCCTTTTGCCTTCTTTTCACTTCGCTGATAACCCTATCCTAAATCCTTTCCCTTAAAAGGGCAAGGACTTGCTTGAAAAAACTTTGTTTTTCCTTCTTACACCAATTCACACAAGCAGAATGCATCACCTGTTTTCACCCCCTTCCCTTATTAAAAGGGAAGGGTCGGGGATGGGTTGTCGAAGTTCCCCTCTATTGCACTTCTATTATCATTGCCATAGGCAAATATTATTTGCCCCTACTTCTCTACTCATGACTTTCCCTTAACTCTCCAATTTCTTCAGAATTTCTTTAGTACTTACTACATTTGTTTCTTCACTCTTCACACTTTTATAGAATTCGCAATCCATACAATTCCCCAATTTTGCTGCAAAAGATCCCTGCACTTTTCCACCACACAAAGTACCGGAAACCACCCAACAACACCGACCGGCATTTTTTCCCTCGTGAATACCATCTGTTCTCTCTTCTGTACCTGCAGGACATACACCAAATTCCAGAGTCTTAGCTCCTCCTGGTTCTCTTCCGCAATTTTTCACTTCCCAGCAATTCTTCTTTGCCATTTCAGCCTCCACATAATCAATTCTATTCCTTAATAATATAAACAATGGAAAGATATTGTCAAGTCCTAACACCTTTTCAATAATTTGCTCAATAATTCTCCAAAAACATCTGTAAATTTATCTAAAACCAAATAAACCTCTTGACTTATAAAAGTAAAATCATCTAAATTACAACTTATATTTCAATAAGGTAGTGCAAACTTTGTACCTTATTGATTGGAGAGGAGGAGTATTGATGAATTCTCTGACTAATTCAAACGGATGGTATATAAAATCCCTCCTTACTATTATTTTTTTATTTATGATTTTTCATTCTTTCGCTCTTAACTCATCCCTTAAGAACTACGAACCTGAAATTAAATTTGACCGTATTTCCATGGAACATGGTCTTTCCGAAAATGTTATCCTTTGTATTGCCCAGGATATTCGGGGATTTCTCTGGATCGGAACACAGGCTGGTTTAAACAGATACGATGGTAACAGTATCAGAATTTTTAAAAATGAGATGTCTGATCCTCGCAGCCTGAGTAATGGATATATCGCTGCACTTTGCTCTGACAAAAAAGGCAATCTCTGGGTTGGAACAGCTCAAGGTCTGGATAGATATGACAGAGCTAACGAGAATTTTGTCCATTATCGACATGATCCTAAAAAACCTAACAGCCTTAGTAGTGATAATATCACTTGCCTTTATGAAGACCAAAACAGTAATCTTTGGGTCGGTACCGATAAAGGCCTGAATAAAATTGATGCTAAATCCGGAAACATTATTCGTTATCAACACCAGATAAATAATCCAAACTCTCTCAGTTATAATCAAATTACAACCTTATTCCAGGATAAAACAGGAATAATATGGATTGGCACTGCTGAAGGTGGTCTGAATAAATTCGACCTTGAAACCGGCAAATTCACCTCTTATCAGGCTGAACCAAACAACAGCAACAGCCTGAGCGGAAATAATATTACTGCCATAAGAGAAGATAATCAGGGGTTTCTCTGGATCGGTGTATATGGAAAAGGCCTTGACAAATGGAACAGAAAAACAGGGGTATTCAGCCACTATCAAAACAATCCTAAAGATCCCACCAGTCTCAATCAAAACTCTGTAAACTGTGTTTTCGAGGATGCATCCGGTCAGCTTTGGATCGGTACGAATGCAGGATTGAATGTTTTCCAAAAGGATACCGGGCAATTCAGGCATTATCAAAATGAACCAAATAATCCTCAAAGTCTCTCCAATAATCAGGCCACATCAATAATGCAGGATAATTCCGGGATTCTCTGGATTGGTACCGGTAATGGTCTGAACAAATTTGATAAAATGAAACAAAGATTTGCCCACTATAAAATCAAATATGATAATCCCTTAAACCAGAGTACGAATTATGTCTCTGCTATTTGTAAAGATAAATCCGGCACTCTTTGGATTGGAACTCTGGACGACGGGTTGAATCGCTTTGACCCTAAAAAGAACTGTTTTGTTAACTATAAAAATAACCCGACTAAGCCTGGCAGTATCAGCGATAACACTATTTATACCATCTATGAAGACCGCTCCGGCAAATTGTGGATAGGTACCCAAAACGGCGGTCTAAATCTGTATGATCCGAATACCGACTCTTTTACCAAATTCCGTGCTAATTCGGTCAAAGGTGCTCTTAGCTCTGACTTTATTTTTCCCATTTACCAAGATCGCAAAGGTACTCTTTGGATCGGTACCTGGGGAGGCGGATTAAATAAATATAATCCCATAACAAAGCAATTTACTAATTACAAATGTAATCCGGAAAACCCTAATAGCTTATGCAGTGATGTGATGTCCTCTATTGTGGAAGATAGTGAGGGAAATCTTTGGTTGGGAACTTTTCAGGGATTAAACAAATTCAACCCCCAAACTGAAACTTTTACCCGCTTTGTGCACAATGAAAATGATCCTAACAGTCTCAGTAATAATACTTCAGTTTCACTTTTTATCGACAAAACCGGTACCCTTTGGGTAGGCACCATCGCCGGTTTAAACAAATTTGATAAGTATAAGAATACTTTTATACAATATGGTCCAAAAAACGGTCTGAATAATGATGCCATCATGTCCATTATGGAAGATAAACATGGCATGCTGTGGGTCAGTACTTTTAATGGAGTATCCAAATTTGATCCTAAAAAGGAAATATTCAAAAATTACAATATCGACGATGGTTTGCAAAATAGAAGATTTCGTGCTAATGCCAATTTCCAAGCTTCTGATGGTCAAATGCTTTGGGGCGGATTAAATGGATTCAATGCCTTTTACCCAGAGCAGATCAACGACAACCTTTATATTCCTCCTGTTGTTCTGACAGATTTTTATCTCCTGAATCAATCTGTAAAACCAACAACTAATGGCATATTACCCAAATCCATTACCGAAGCTGATCAGATCACCCTCCCTTATACAAATTCAGTTTTTTCTATTGAATTTGCCTCCCTGCACTACTCTGCCCCGGAAGTCATTCATTATGCTTATATGCTCGAAGGATTCGATAAAGAATGGAGATATACCGATGCAAAAAAACGCTTTGCCACATACACTAATCTCGATGGTGGACATTATACTTTCAAGGTCAAAGCAACTAACAGTGACAATATCTGGAATGTTAAACCAACCGAAATTAAGATAATCATCACTCCTCCCTTCTGGGAAACTTTCTGGTTTTATCTCCTTGTCCTTCTGATTATCCTGGCCATTATCACTATAACCCTGATCTACCTCCTAAAACTAAAACATGAAATAAATGACAGAAAACAAGCAGAACAAACTCTTAAAGAAAGCGAACTTAAATTCAAAGAGATTTATAATTCTACCAGTGAAGCTATTTTTATTGATGATGCCCAAACCGGGAAGATGATTGATGCTAATGAAATAGCTGCTGAAATGTACGGCTATAATTCTGTTGAGGATATTCTCAACGGCAATATCGGTGATATTAGTGCCAATATACCGCCTTATACCGAAGAAAAAGCCCAGGAACTTATCTCTAAAGCTATTCAGGGTGAACCACAAACAGTTGAATGGCTCGCTAAAAAGAAAAACGGTGAAATATTTTGGGTTGAAGTGTCCTTGAAATTCTCTGTTATTGGAGGATTGAACAGAGTTATTTCAGTCGTAAGAGACATTACAGAACGTAAGCAGTCTGAAAACTTTCTTAAGGATATCATAGATAAAAACCCGATTTCTATTCAGGTTGTAGATGCTAATGGATTTACTTTGAAAGTTAATCCTGCTCATACCAGACTATTCGGTTCAGTTCCGCCCCCTGATTATTCTATCTTCAGCGATCAGCAAGCTGCGGATCAGGGTTTGTTTAATTTATTAATGCAGGCAAAAAAAGGTGAAATTGTACATTTCCCAGACTTCAATTTCAACACAAACAAAGTTAACCCGGAATTCCCTGATAAACCTATCTGGGTGAAAATGATCATTTTCCCTATATTTGGTAATAATAACAAACCCGAACAATACGTTCTTATGCACGAGGACATTACCAGTCAAAAAATGGCCAGTGAATTGATCTTTGCCGAAAAAGAACGCCTGGCCGTTACTCTGCGAAGTATCGGTGATGGTGTTATTACTACAGATATTCACGGTAATGTGATTTTGTTGAATAAAGTTGCAGAAGCGTTAACCGGCTGGAATAGTCTGGAAGCCGAAGGAAAACCTCTCACTCAGGTCTTCAATATCATCAATGAGACTACAAAAATATCTTGTGAAAACCCTGCTGAAAAAGTTCTCGAAACAGGTCAAATCGTGGAATTGGCTAACCATACCCTCCTCATCTCCAAAGATGGTGCTGAACGCATTATTGCCGACAGTGCGGCTCCTATTAAAAACGCTAATAATGAAATTATCGGTGTTGTTCTTGTCTTCCGCGACATGACTGAAAAACAAAAATTGCTCGAAGCTTCCCAGAATTACCAAAAACTCGAGTCCCTCGGTATCCTGGCCGGCGGTATCGCTCATGACTTTAATAACCTCCTCAGCGGTTTATATGGCAATATTGATCTAGCTATCCACAAAACCCATGATAAGGAAATTGAAGAATATCTGTCTGAAGCAAAGAACACTATCAATAGAACCAGGGATTTAACCCAACAGTTGTTGACTTTCGCTAAAGGCGGAGCTCCTGTCCAAAAAGTCGGTAAACTCTTCCCCTTCATCCAGGAAACTGCCAAATTTGCTCTAAGTGGTTCAAATGTAGCTTGTGATTTTGATATCCAGGAAGATCTCTGGTATTGCAGTTTTGACCAAAATCAAATAGGTCAGGTGATTGATAATCTGGTAATCAATGCAATACAAGCCATGCCAGATGGCGGTACCATTAACATCTCCGCCAGAAATACAACCCATAAAAAAAGCAAGCTAACCAAACATAAACTGTCTGATATGATCAAAATTTCTGTCCAGGATTCCGGAGTTGGCATCCCTAAAGAAATGCTCTCCAATATTTTCGATCCCTTCTTTACTACAAAATCCAAAGGACATGGTCTGGGTCTAACCACCTGCTATTCCATTATCAATAGACATGATGGCTTCATCGAAGTTGAATCTATCCCTGGAAAGGGTACAACTTTTCACATTTATTTGCCTCCCTCTGATGAACCTGTCGTAACTGCTCCTGTTTCTCAATCACTCTTTCACAACGGCTCAGGTAAAATTCTGATCATGGATGATGAAGATCTAATCCTGACAATGTTCAGTCAGATGATTAAAAAATTCGGTTATTCATCGATTACAGCCAAAGATGGGAAATCTGCTCTGGATCTTTTCGTTAAAGATCTCCAGGAAAATCACGAAATAGTCGGCTTTATTTTAGATCTCACTATTCCGGGAGGTTTGGGTGGTAAAGATATAATAAAAGATATTAGAGTGCTGGATCCCCGTATTCCTGTATTTGTCGCAAGTGGCTACTCTGTCGATCCGATAATCTCTGATCCGGCTAAGTACGGCTTCACCGCCAGCCTCTGTAAACCCTTCAACTTCTCTGATCTGTCTGATTTATTTAATAGCCATTTTAAGAGCTAATAATACAGGAGATTATTAATCAGAATTTAATAGTAAACGATATTCTGAAATAAACCCGGAATTTATGCCAAAAAGAGAGCCGATGTTATCAATAGACCCGGCATTCATGCCGGGAGATAACAAACCAAACCCCTCTCCCGGGCTTCAGCCCAATATCAGAACTCCTGATCCTGATAAACCACTAACGGAATAGAAACCTTTCTTTCAAATTTTTTGTATAATGTCCCCCATATTTATCAAAAACCCTTTCCATTTCAGAATAATATTTTTCAAATCTGCGATTAACTGCGTTTTCCGTATTAATCCGCGTTCTATTTCCGGAAAATCTTCTCCACTGCCCACTGCCTACTGATAAAGCTTCAGCCTAATATCCCCAAAAAATATTTCTTGCCAACTTTTTAATATCTATTTTTTATGTCTGCATTACAAAGTGTGGAGAGATTTATGCGTTATTTATTATTATTTTACATTTTATTTTTATGCTGTTCACAAATCATGGGATTTGCAGTTCCCTATTCCCTTACTCCTGTCCAAAATGAGTCCAATTCCTTTACATCTTTTGTCAAAGTTTCACCCGATACGAAGGAACCTGTCTTACTGGATACGAAATGTTGGGTCTGGCACGATATGAAAAACATGATTTTTCTCTTCGAATGCAAAATTGACGGGAATTTCACCGAAGGTTTGGCCGTGAATAATGATGATGATGCCAAAGGTGATTATGTCAGAATTCAATTAGTAACCAGTCCAAACGATTATTTCGGATATTTGGTTGCTGTATTTCCACGTGGTACTTATCAGGATGGTATTCGCAATTCTGATCTGGGAGTCAACTTTGAATGGGATAGTAACTGCACCACTGAGAGTAAAATTGTGGGAGATCTCTGGAGTTGTAAAATAACCTTCCCCTTTACTGATATGCGGATCTTTGGGAAACCACCCTATAAATGGAAATTAAATGTTTCCCGCAGAATCTTCAATACATCTGAAGTTTATGCTTCACCCTATTGTAACATCGGTGATGGTAAAATTGGCTACTTCTCTGCTTTTGCTGATCTGGAAATCAAAGAGAATATTGAAAAACCCAAGAACTACAAGATCCAGAGCTATCTGGTCCGAACCTATGATCTGTTGAACAAAACCATGTCCTATGATCCTGAAAATGTTGGTTTGGATCTTCTGTACCGACCGACCAGTAATTCTTCCTTCAAGGCAACCTTTAATCCTGATTTCTCTGATGTTCCTCCCGATAATGAAACCGGAGCTTTCAATTATCAGTTTGCCCCGATGATGAATGAAAACAGATTCTTCTTTACTGAAGATCTGGACGCGTTTAAAGTTCCTACCAGATTATTCTACACCAGAAACATTATGAAACCGCAATATGCTTTCAAGTTTACCGGTAATACTAAAAACCTGGCCTTTGGTGCTTTCAATGCTGTGGATAAGAAAACGGATTACAACAGTGATGACCAGTTTAGTCTGCTGGCCTTAAGACCTCAAACCGATATAGCCAATGTTCAGTTTACTGTCCTGGAACGCAAAAACTCCAGCCAGGGGTATAAGAATAATGTTATGTATATGAGTCCGGAATTCACTCCCAATCGTTTGCATGTTCTTAACGGCAGATACGCTTATTCCAGGTATTATGACAAGAATACTCCCTTAAAAACAGGTTTTTTTGCCAACTCTTACTACCGTCTCAACTTTGCCGATTATGCTTACAATTTCTCGCATGACTATGTCAGCAAAAATTTTATGGCAGATATGGGAATCATCAATCTCAAAAACAAGCAGGAATTCAATGTAAATGCTGAGCATGTAAAAAATATTAACAAAGAAATAGTCAGGTCTTTCAATGGTACTTTTGGTTACAATATCAGTATGAAGGATGCACCCTGGAAGCAAAACTCCCTTTATTACTGGTGGTTTGAACAGGTTACTTTCAAGTCAGACTGGAACATCAGCCTCAATATGGGAGAAGGTTATGAATCCGCAAGAGGAGTAAAAGTTGAGACCAATGATCTATCTTTGAATCTCAACCATTACCATTTTGCCACCTTCAATTTTGGTGGAGGAGCAAATTACGGCAGACGTGTGATCTGGGGTGCTAAGGTAGAAGATTCAACCATGTTTTATATCAATGATGGACGGAATGTTTTCTCGGGAAGTCTTTATGTTAATGGAAATTTTGCTCCCCATTTATCCTACTTTACTTCTTTCAATTATATGAAGGTTTATCAGGCAAAGAAAAACTGGCTGATCGATTCTGAATGTTCGGATGGGAATGGTGAAGTGACTGTTCTGGTAAACAAAAAACTCTCTTTAACAACAGGTATCCGCTACAGCTTTTACGAGGTTAACGGTATTGATCTGGATATGGGCTTATACTCCAATCTGAAATATGAATACAATACTAATCTGAAAATCTATGCCGGACTTAATAATTCCCGGTTTGATTATAATGACCAATGGATTAACAGCAGCAAGAACCTTTATGTAAAATTCAGTTATAGCATTTAGCGGATTAATTGCTTATCAAGAGTTTTACCGCGAATTGTGCGAATAAAGCGAATTAGGAGAAGATATTCGAGAGTTTAGCCACTGATCAGCACTGATTTTCACTGATCCATAGAGATTTTTAAAGATAATCATTCTGATCAGTAGTTCTACAAGATTGTCAAACCCCTTTCTGGTCCTAAATACTAATTAGTTCAATTCGCACAATTCGTGGTTAAATATCTCTAGAGCATCTCTCCCCACCACATTTTCCCAATACCACAATTCTATTTATAATAATCTACCTTGTCCAAACCACCATCATCCCCCAATATTACATATTTCTATTTCCTCTCCAGATCAGTGAAAATCAGTGGCTAATTATTAATAATCGTCTCCCATTAATAATTTTCCCCCTCTCCCAACTCGTTTAATTCGCACAATTCGTGGTTAAATATCTCTAGAGCATCTCTCCCCACCACATTTTCCCAATACCACAATTCTATTTATAATAATCTACCTTGTCCAAACCACCATCATCCCCCAATATTACATATTTCTATTTCCTCTTCAGATCAGTGAAAATCAGTTTTGTTAGTGGCTAATTATTCATAATCGTCTCCCATTAATAATTTCCCCCTCTCTCCTAATTCGAGTAGTTCGTGAAATTCGTGGACAACACTCTCGAAAAGTGTCCCTTCTTTTACTTTCCACTAAATACAAAGATAAGGGATTAAGGCTGACTTCTTAATTGTAAAGATGGTAAGTTTTTGTTGATGAACACCAAGGGAGAAGAGGGGAGCAAGACAGTTGAGAGTTGAGAGTGGATAGTTGAGAGTTACCCCGTTTCCTACAGACTGCCTACTCTTTCCTTAATACTTGCCTGCAGGTTTCATCAATTTTCCCGGGACTCTTTTCCACTCCCCTATCTTCTCAAGAGAGGGGCCAGGGGGTGAGTTGTCCACCATTCACCAATCACAAATTAGCATTATATTAACCTTTCATTGATTATCTTTTTTTTGTTACTCTTTTGTAATGTTTAACCTGACTTATGCAGTAGATGACAGATGGATAAGCTCAAGATTTTGTGGGATAGTGGCTTACAGATTTGAGATGTCATATTTGCAAATATTTCAAACAAATCTCGTAAGTCATCTAAACGCAAAAGATTCGCTTAGACGCTGTACAGCTATTGCATAAGTTGGTTTAAAGCACTTAAAACTACTGATTGTTCCTGTTTTTGTGTTTTTATAAAACTTTGTGGTAATTATACCTTTCCGGAGTGGACTCACATTACTATCAATCTTCTGGTGTTGGATAGTCGGTTGTTAAGATTTGTTGAAAATCTTCCGAGGATGGAAGTTTTCCTATTAGACTTTGAGGAAGTTTTTTGCTTAAAGTATATTGAGCTACTCCAATAGGCTTTGAAGCAATTTTAAGAGCATATTCAACTTCTAATTTATCTTTCTGAGGAACAAGTAAAATACCAATGCTTGGGTTATCATCAGGTTATTTTAATTGATCATCAACTAATTGTAAATAGAAATCTAACTTACCGATGAATTCAGGTTCAAACTCGACTACTTTTAATTCTACAATAACCAAACATTTAAGAATACGATGATAAAACAGCAGATCAAGAAAGTATTCCTTTTCACCTAAAACAATACGGTATTGATTAGTAATGAAACAAAAACCGTATCCTAACTCCATAATTAACCGTTTTACCTTCTCAACCATTAAATTTTCCAACTGTCTTTCAGAAATTGGTTTGGTGATATCAAGAAAATCCAGCGAATAAACACTCTTTATACTCTCTTTAGCTTGCTCAGATACATTATCTGGTAACACTTGTTCAAAATTACATTGGGTAGTTTGTAAATTGAAAGAATCTGCCATAATTTGATGTTATAGAACTGATCTACTATACTTGTTTTTAATTGTAGATTCCAAATAAAATAATCGAGCTTCATGAGTTTTAACTCTCTGCAAAATTAAAATATTATGGCCCCAGGGTACTTCTGAAACAAGCTGCTTCAGTTTTTCCAATTCTGAAACAGGTTGTTTCAGATTTGAATACTCATCTACTAATTGCCTCATGAACCATAAATTCCTGGGTGACCAACTTACTCCTTCTCCTATTTGGTTTTTAAGATCTTTGCTTAATTGTTCGACAATGGAGTTACCCAATCCATACAGTCTCTGGTTTCTGATTATTACATCTCCAATTTCCCAGTAAAGAATATTTGAGAAGCGTTGTACACTTTGAATAGCTACAGTTCGAGAGTTTTGTACTAACCTCACAATATCCCAAATTTTGCCCAAGTATATGTTCGAAATTTATAAAACTGTTTGACATTTATTCACACTCAGATTAATTACATTCATAAATATTGCTATCCAATAGGAGTATAAAATGCTAAACTATGCAAACCTGCTTTCAATTCTAATTCTCTGTTCCCTTTCCTCTAACATTCTGGCCGATCAAACTATTTCAGATAAACGCAAGATAACTAACCTCACTGCCTTCTCCAAGATGTATGGTTACGCTTCGCTATATTGTCCTTCGGATGAAGCAGCCAAAGTCAACTGGCAGAAGTTTGCTGTCTATGGCTCCCAACAAGTGGAGAATTGCTCCAATGATACTGAGTTAATAACAAAGCTGAAAGAACTCTTCTCTCCTATGGTTCCCTTACTGCAGATCGAATCTTCTCAAAAGAAGATCAAACATGATGATAAAGCCTTAAAACCTCCACTACCTGGTGACTATAAAACCACCTGCTGGAATCATTTGGGTCATGCTAATACTCCCCATAAATTTTATTCTTCACTCCGCTCAAATAGAGAAGAAATAAACAGTTCACAAAAAGATACCGACGCTAATTCCAACAGCATCTTAATCATTCGTTATCGTTTTGCTCCTGACAATATAGAAGATAAATACCTGACACTTAAGCTTAACCTGAAAAATATCATTGTCGAAGACACTACAGCCTTTATGTTTAAGAACTTTATTGGGAGTTCAGATGATGAAATTTCTGAAGGAATGATCCCATTAAAAAGCTGTGTTGCAGATTCTATCATCTTCAGAGTTCCGTTGGAGTATAACAGTCCGCATTACTTAGTAATTTTCTTGAGTAAGTTTGAAGAATTAACTATCTCCAACGTAGAAATCACAATTGAAGGAAACAGTGGTAAGAGAGTTATTTTCTCTCAAAAAGAGTTTGAGAATATTCCAAATGATTATCTGTCCAATCTTGAATTTCTTTTAGGAAACACCAGAGAAAGCATTGATAAAAATACCGGAGCACTTACTTACAGAAAGCATCCTGATAATTCCGGAATTCCCCAATCTCCTGCCAGACCAGTATTACCAGTTGGTGAATGGGTTGATGGTAATCTGACTAAAAATATCCATATTTCCTTCCCATTGAGCCAATATTCTGATTCTTTACATACATACCCTGTATTGGATCCAATTCCTTTGAACAAAATACTCTCAGACATTAAAGATCCTGATTTATTGGACCGGACAAATCAATATGTCAAATATGCAGCAGTAATGGAGTATTGGAATATTATTCAGCACTTCTATCCTTACAAGCAAATACTGAAGCTTGACTGGGATAAAATTCAAAAGCAAACCTATAGTCACCTGATCGACCAAAGCTGGGATTTGAAAACTGCCCTAAGATATATGGCAGGCTCCACAATAGATGGTCATTCTGCAGTCAATGAACTTAACAGGAAAAATAGTGGTGTCCATTTTTTAGTCAGGAAACTGGAAAACAAGTGGGTAGTTGTCAAGACTGATGAAGTAACAGCAGATATTCCACTTGGTTCCGAAGTTGTTTCCATTGATGGTAAAACCATGAAATCTATAGAAAAGGAATTTAAAAAATTCCTTTTCAGAGCAAATGAAGCTACAACAGATAACTGGTTCATGGAAAGATATGTAAATCATCTGGCCAAGGATACTTTACAAGTTGTCTTTAAATATCCTGATGGAAAAATTATTTCCAAAAGTTGTTCTTGTGAACCGAACCTTTTTTTCAATTGGTTTACACAACCTTTGTCTGATTTGGGTGATGGAATCCTATATGTTAACATCAATCCTGGTGTGATCTCTGACAGTGCTTTTACTGCTTTAGATGACCGCCTGAAAAAAGCTAAAGGGATAATCATGGATGTTAGAGCATATATAGGTATTTCACCTGAGCTTAATTGGAAATTTATGAGCAAGGTCTTGAATAAAAAGTACTTTGTTAACTCCGATAAATTAACATACTTCACAAAACCGGATCAAATACAGAATTATGCTTTTGGACGTCTAACGTCCTGGTTTATCAAACCGGACTCAGCTAAATATAACGCCAAATTGGTTCTGCTTACCAGTCCGAAGGCCGTGAGCCAATGTGAAAGTGCCCTGCTTGTTTATAAGGCATGTTCGGATGCCACACTCATCGGCGAAACAACTGCCGGAACTACTGGTGATATTGTTGATTACATCTTGCCCGGTAATTTTAAGGTTACTATGACAGGACTTTATGTAACAAATCCCGACGGTTCCCGCTTTCATGGTATAGGTGTTAAACCCGATATCGAAGTTAAACCTACCATCAAAGGTATTACAGAAGGCAGAGATGAAGTGCTGGAAAGGGCTGTGGAATATTTGAAAAACAAGAAGGATTAAGTTACAACTATGTATATATCCGGGTTATGTTGCATGGTTCTTAATCCCAAGGATTTCAAACTTACTCTACAATAACTATAAATCTATGGAATTTTGATGTTCAGATAAAGGAAAGGGCTGCCGTGGGAGGCAGCCCCTACTTAAGATTCACAAAATATGACAACAGGAATTATTAATTCACAATATCTTACATATGATACCTGCAAAATAGGCTGGACGCTAGTCCCTATTTCATTAAGAGCATTTTCCTTGTCACACTGGAATTGGCAGCAGTTATTTTACAGAAATATATTCCGCTGGAAACTACTGTACCTTGCTGATTAAGACCCTTCCAGACAAAGGAATTCCAGCCTTGTTTATTATTTGTGAGGTTGATTGAAGACACAACTTCACCTTTAAGATTGTATATAGTAGCTTCAGCAGGAACACTTGTCGGTAAATAATATGAAATGGTTGTGGATGGATTGAACGGATTAGGGTAATTATTAACCTGTAGTCTGTTCGCATTGATCGTAGTATCAGAATTACCTACAATTGTCGCATTGAAAGTAAAGGGTTCCGGGTTGCCGGCAACTTCACCAGGTGATAAAGTAATAGTTGTTTCTACTCCAAATGTACTATCCACAGAAGCTTTATAAACTCTCAGATTAACAGATTGATCATTCTGACTGACATTAACTAATATTGAAACGTAAGCCTGCTGATTTTCTATGACTACCGGAGCTGCACCTATACAGGAATTATTAATAAAAGCACCAACCCAGTCACCTGCCTGAGCATAAACATTCCGAATCTTAACTTTACCCAAAACTGTGGCACTGTTCGCAGGATTGATAACCGGATTCCAGGTTGCAGGAAGTCTCAGATCATTGTTTGCAGGTTGTTCCAGAGCATTGGGATAACTGAGATTGCAATTCTGGTTCACATTGATCCAATAACCTTTGTCAGGTTCCATTGTCGTAAGAGTGTTATAAACAGGTGATGCACCGGGGATATAAGATTGAGTCAGGCTCTTGACCTGGACTATTTTATCACTGATCCCTGCAAGAGCAGACGTGAGAGCCTGATTAGCCTGAGGAGTATAACCAATCAAATTCCAACCCTGATGTAATTGTGTGACAGTAGTAGCAGGATTCACAGCAGGAGCAATGATTCCGAGATTCGCATTAGCGTCGGAATTCACCCAGTATGCGTAACCGTCTGTCAGATTCTGGAGAGTATTAACCTGATCCGGCAGATCCGGGTCAAAGGTATTGGTCAAATCCTTAACCTGTACAATATGACTGAGAACCGGATCAAAGATACTGCGAGGTGTCATAACTGCAGGATGCACATTCAGACTCATCAGATTCCAACCACTGTTCAAAGCAATACTCTGCAATGGATTGACAGACTGGAGTTGAATATTAAGAGGATAAGCCTGATTGGCCACAACTGTGATATTGTTTATAGTTTGAGACACATAGCCTGTAGCTGAAACCGTTATACTATATGTACCGGGAGCGATAGGTCTGTAATAATCTCACAAATCGGGTACAGTTACGACCTGAGAATTGCTGCCTACCTGCGA
>CAYQPF010000016.1:16805-56092 GCA_964419225.1 uncultured Candidatus Cloacimonadota bacterium
CAAGCTGGTCAGTAACAATACCCCTGATCCCGTAATAAGCACTTTCCAGATATTTTAAAAGGGAACGATAATTATAATTCCAATGATTGATAAGCTGATTCGTCGGGAGAAGTTTTGTCATGGACAATTCTATAGTCGTTTCCCTACCACGGTTGAAATAGGTCATCCAATCCTGTCTTCCACCATAAACAGGATACCAGGCATAGCCGTTGGTGATCCCGTTATCCAGTGAAGTCATATATGTAGAAGGAGCATAAACATGCACCGTATCAGCATAATTTCTACTGAGAGTATAGAACCAGGCATCATCCTTATGTAATCTGGCAAAGGCATCCCAAGGATAATTTACAACTTCTTCCCCACCATGGAAATTCGCAGAAACAACAAAATGATGTGCTGCAATAAAATTCATCATAGCTAAATTTTCCGGCTGTGTGGCCTGACCGTCAGGGTGTTGACCTTGGGCCGGATCAGGATAGTTCCTGTTCAAATCAACCCCGTTGGCATTGTATCTTTGAGCACCGCTGACAGATGCATTTCCGCCATGATATGTGCCGTCCGGATTAGACAAAGGATTAATAAATATTTCCAGATTATTCACCATATTAGTCACACGTGTATCAATATTATAATTTGAGAGCAAATAATCAATCAGATGCATAGTCAAAATAAAACCTGTGGTTTCATCCCCGTGAATTGAAGATGAATACATCACTTCCGGCTCAGCTTCTTCAATACCAACATTATCAGAAATCTTTACACAAAGCAGGCTTCTGTTCTCTATTGATGTACCAAAATTGACAACCTGACAAAGATTAGGGTAAGTTTGAGCAAATTCATTCATCTTAGCTACATATTCACTATATGAGGGATATGTATCCCAGACTCTCAAGCCGTCTCTGGTATTCTGATTCTGTCCGATATCTGCCAGTCCCGGATGCAGCAAGTATTCCGGACTATAACCCAAAGCAAGTAAATTATCTAATTCTTTCTCATTGGCATATGCCCATACTTCCAAACCTTTTACATTGTCGATGGAAACAACTCGGGTAAGGGTCAGAAGTTCAGTAACATCATTGATCTGAATCTTGAAATAGTGTTCTCCATCATTAGCCAACGGGTTTACAGCATTTAAACTTAATGCCATAAACACAAAGACCAGAACAAGGATGAATCTGTTGATTGTTTGTTTCATAGTAACCTCTTTATCTTTTTGCTTTTATATAATAGAATTTATAAGGAGAATCCTGTGCAAGCTCAATACTGTTCAGAACAGTATTTGTGAATAAAGTAAAACCGGAACCAGGAGTATCAGATGTATAGACATCATAACTTACAGCATTGGGCACAATATCCCAGCATAGCGTCAGGATACCGGCATTCTGGAGAATTCTAACATTGGCAGGAATCGACAGAGAGACATCTGATGTGCCGTTCAGGAGGTAAAGTGCATCAGGATAAGAACCGAAAACACCCCCTGCTGTTGCTGTAAGAACACTTCCCACCACAAATACAGAATCCAGTGATTCATCGTAGATCCTGAAAGAAATATTCTCCGTTGAACTTGCCATATTGATCAATAAAATACCATAAGTTTGTCCGTTATATACCTGGGCATGTGTCAAACCACGACATTCCTCGTCACTAAAAGCTCCCAACAGATCTCCAGACTGACATGCCTGTGCGTCAATCGTCATTAACCCATATACTGTTGCACTGTTATTAGGATAGATTACAGGTTGCCAGGTTGGATAATATAACCGCTCAGACCGAATCAGTACAACATCATTGACATCATTAACCCCGTCGGATATCCGGAAATAGATATTTTCCTGTCCACACCAATTGTTCAAAGCTCTGAAAACTACTCTGTCATTATATATTGTATAAGAAAGATTAACATTATTCGATATGCTCAAAATCAAAGGAGCGTTTTCAGGATCAGAACAATAACTCAAATAATTGATCACCAAAGAGTCTGTTCTGGTAAAGCTGAGAGAATCCGCCGGAATATTAAAGATCGGAGGTAAATTCCCGGAATCTATTCCACAACCTGTTATATTAACGCTGACAGTCAAATTGTTGTTATCATTCGTATTCAGGATCAGATCCCCCGAAAAACATCCCAGAACCTGAGGATTAAAAGAAAGCCTGTAATTCTTTGTTTGCCCGGTTGGAATATTAAAACTTAATATATTTTTAAAACTTTCCTTTTGCTTTGTACTGCTAATTGTCTCAGCTACTGGAAAAACAGCAGGAGTATTGAGATATCCAATCAAACTTGCACTTCCGGTATTTGTGATGGAAAAACTCTGAGTTGCCATCTGATTCAGCACAATATCCCCAAAAGCAATACTTGTTGGTAAACCACTTACAACAGGGTTGGTAGTAGCAGCTTGAAAGGACACTTGGATATTGGGTTTGTGAGTATCAACTGCACCTGTCCCCGTGGGTGGTGTTGAAGTAGCACTATACCAGAATTGATGCTGACTACCCCCTGTATAATAATAGTACAGAGGATATGTCCCTGTCGCACTGGCTGATCCTCGGTTAGCTTCCACCAGCACAATAAGATTGTTCCCGGTATAGGTAAAAGGTGTGATATTAAAAGATTTCCAGCCGGTTGATCTGAAAGAAAGTGTATCATTAAAAACCAGTGTAGCTCCGTTGATCTGTTCACTCCAGGTAGAAGCTGTCAGTGCCGTGGCAGTTGTCGTTTTAAGATAAACCTTAACAGGGCTGACCAGCGTTTTTGCTGTCTGCACCTGCCAGGCAAGCTTAGAAATAACTCCGGCTTGAGTCAATTCTGCAGCCGTATAGATCGTAGCACTTCTTTCATAATTATATCTCATTCCAACTGGTAATCTCTGTGCTGTTGTCCCGGTTCCAATTGTAACTGTAGTGCCTGAAGGAATAGCCGGTGTACCGTTAACTGCTGTCGAAGGATCAGATTCACCTGATGCAAAAACCGTTTTCAAATAATAGGAATAAATCGTGTTATTCAAAAGTCCTGAATCAATAAAACTGGTCGTCGTTATAGGAGAACTGTTGACTAACTGCCCATTTCTATAAATATTATAACCCTGAATACCGGACAGATTAGGAGCTGTCCAACTGAGAGTCAGAAAATGATTATTCGGAGTAATCGTCAGGTTTGTCGGAGGTAAAATATTGATCCTGCAGGAAGGGAAAACAATGTCATCCAGCCAGGCACAATCACTGCCGGCAAGATCAGAACTGTCTTTACTGTAAGTCCATTTCAAAGTATGCATACCTGTGGTTATACTATAAGTCTGCTGAGACCAGGTATCCGTGGTACCTGACCAACCCGGTGAATACTGGAGTACATCATCAATATAAAATTTAAGATAATCATAACCAGATTCAGATGAAACCAGTTTATAGAATTTTACAGTCCCGGCCGTAGTTACATATAAGTTCAAACTTAGGCTGGCACTCTGACTGTCTAATAAAGTTGGAGATTTGACACAATAAACTCCGGAATATGCTCCCGAATTTGTCACTGCCCAATTTCCATTCCCCGATAAAATCCAAGGATAGGACGAAAGGTTTCCAGCTTCAAAATCTTCTATCATCAGCCCGACAGAACTGTTAAAAGCCTGGGATAACTGATAAGCTCCATATGTTGTCGCAAAAGTGAAAGTAACACTCTGACCAATTGTAAAATTTGCAGGCACTGTTATTTGGAACTGAGCATTCTGACTTGTTCCAACACTCAAAGCCGAACCGGTAAAAGTGGTCTGCACTAATTGTATGGAAGGATTACTGCAGCTTATCTGCGTCGTGAAACCTGCACAGGAGGTATGCCCCTGATTAGTGACCGGAATAAGCAGGGTAACTGTTTCATTAGGATCAAGCCTGCCATTATTGTTGCCACCAGCATCATTGATCACCATACTACCATATGTCAAAACAGGTGCATTAGCCGTAAAACCAAGTGTCGTACTCCAGGTATCTGTACCATTTGTACTGCTGAAATTCAAGTCAACTACATGCTGATCCGGGATATTGTTAGCCAACGTCAATGCAAAAGCATTGTTCGCTGCAAAACTACCGCCAATCGCTACGGAACTGACATAATTGCTGTTGTCAGTCAAACTGATATACAGATCTGAAGAAGTTAACGTAGTATTGACATTACTGGCCACAACGGTACCTATATTGTTATAGGTTAAGGAAAGACTGATATTCTCTCCCATCTCAGGAATATTATTATTGGTATCTGTTGTTATCAAATTACTGTGTGTTAGATATGGCCCGGAATTGACTATTACAGGAATAGTACGGGTCAAAGGAATCCTGTCGGCTTTGGTCACAACCAAAGTTACATCCCCGGCACTGCTAAAAGCAGTTGTAGATAAAACAAGATTGCCGGTTGCGTCTGTTAGTCCGACACCATAGATTACATTATTTTTGGAAATACATACATATGAATAAGGATCTGCCGTAATCTGTACCGATGTGGCTCCTATCAGAATTTGAGCAGGACTACTTACATTATTAACTGAAGGAACCCGATAATATGGTATCAACGATGGATCACCCATCAGAGAATAAATCTCCCAGTAATAACTTTGTTGGGTGGAAGAAGTTTGCGATACTGCCAGATTCCCACAGGTAATCATTGAACCTGCGGTATTGAACCAGGCATTAAAAGCTTCACTATGCTCATGGAATAAGCCATCATAAACACCAACTTTGGCTGGATCAAGGGCTACTGCAGTACCATTTGAAGATAAAGCTTCGGAACCAATTCCCCACCAATAGTCCTCATCCCATAACGAATTGTTGGTCGCACCTATATAAGCAACCGCACCTTTATTCGCAGCCCTCAACCAGGATTCTCCCAAACAGACAGAGGTCTGAAAATGATTGGTTAAACAGCAGTTTCCTATTACCAAACCATATTTATTTGTATTCGCTAATGAACTGACATCATTCACAGTAAAAGTCGGGTCTGCCCACGATGTTTCACTTCCATGTGCCGTATAATTGATAAAACCCATACCCTGACTTGCCAAAGCTATGATTGCAGCATCACTGCTACCGGATGTAGGATATAAATAAGTATGAGAATTAATGCTATGTGCTGTGTTATAATAGTTCTGTGTAGCATAGTTGATCTGTCCGTTACCATGCGTAGGGCCATATGTGGCATCAACTCCAGCTATAAGAACACTTTCTCCCAGATATGCCGGATTCGGCATCGTATATTGTTCATACATTAATGTCTTATCTATCTGGGGTTGTAATTCTGAGGTGTTTGTAGCCGAAAAACGCCCATAATACATCTCCGGCAGATAATCTGTCCCAGATAACCGGACATAATTCAGATCTGTCACATGAGCAGTGTTAGTTGTTCCAGTCCAAGCTGGTATCTGTCCTGTATCCCCCACTAGTAATAAATATGTAGGTGCAGGATTTTGCGTTGTTCCTGCATTGTATAAGCTCTGCAAATAACTCTTGATGGAGGTCGTAGTAGTCCCTACAGCTGCATCATTTGTATATTTCTCAATGATCTGAATGCCCTGCTTGATCTTCCATTGGATGAAGGGCTGAAGCTGTGCCTGAAACATGGGATCTGAAATAATAACCATCTTCTGTGGGTATCTTGTGAAATTCACTGAGGGTGAACGATAATTGATCACAAATTTCTGCATCACCAGATCAAAAGAAGGAGAATAGGAATTATCTCTTAGTTCCCTGGTGGCAGACAAATCAGCATTTTTAAAATTAAGAGTGATCTGAAAATCCTTCACTATATTGATCTTATTCAACCCGGGATTATAACTTACAGGCTCAAAATCAACAGCAACCAGCCTGACACCCCGCATGATCCCGAGTTCCACTATCTTTACTTCAGAATACGATTGGTAGGTATTTTGGGTATAATAGGCCTGATTCTGGATCCACGCTACTGAAACAGGATCAATATTCTTGGTCAATGGAGGCTGTACAGGAATTACTCTTGCCGTTTCTTTTAGTTTTAAAAAATCTATCTCCTGAGTCTTTCTGCTTATAACTTTCACTTCGACTTCAGCTTCCAGAGGGACTGCTATGATCTTACGTAAAAAAGGCAGGTTTGCCTCCCCAATCCGCGAGGTTGGTGTATAGTGCTCAATACTTAAGGAAATCCAGGAATTCCCTCCCTTATCGATTACCTGATAATCAAGCTCGCTGATCTGATAACTCAGACTTAATGAGGTTTCACGCATATCAGTTATTTTGAAGTATTCAGAATTAGCATTCTGTATCGGAATATTTTTTGCATAAAGAGATACTATTAACCCCAAAAAAACAAATAATATAATTCTTTTCATTTCTTTCTCCTGGATAAATATGGTGCAAATTACGAACCAATTTGCTAATTATCCCCATAATTTTTAACATTTAGCTCTACAAATAATATTTTCGTTATTTGTGCAAGCAGGAAAATTAATTCAAAAGAAAATAATGTGGGCTGTCTGATATGTCTAATTCTGCCTTAAAAATTATTATCTATTCTCAGCTCGGAAAATAATCGTTAAGTGACTTTGCAAAGGTTTTCTGTCTCATTTTTCAAAAAGATTTTAATAATAAATGAAAATAATTATTTTTTTCTCTTGACAATCATTATAAAAAGAATAAATTATGTTGCATAGAGTTATATAAGGGATTCTTATATGACTTATAGGGGGGATAAAGTTATGAGTACTGGGCAGAGTATGTTAGTAATATTGGCTATAGCTTTATTCACCACGGTTATGGTTAACCTTCATCGATATGGAATTAACAGCACTTTGGACATGGCTAAAAATGTAGATTACAGTAATATGAATTCCTTGGCACAATATTATAAAGATATTGCCTGGGCCAGAGATTACGATGAATCTACCATTGGTGGTCCTTATAATTTAGATGGCACTTACAAAAGTTTTCCTTCCATTTTTTCAACTACTCTTGGAAGGGACTCAGGTGAAACTCTCAATAATATTACTACATTTGATGATATTGATGATTTTAATGGTTATTCTGCACAAGTAACTTATGCCGGAACAACCTTCCAGGTCGATGCTACTGTAACCTACTGCGGTTCTGATGGAACGATCAGCGGGTCTAAAACCAGATTTAAAATGGTTAAAATAGTAGTCACCAAACCGAATTCTCCTGTAATAATCACGTTACAGGAAATCTTTACTTACTTGCCTTTCTCGACATAATGAGGTAATTATGGCGGCCATATTTGATATAATCGGTGCTTTTATTATTATTGCAGTACTGGCATTTTTAGTGTTAAATGCCCAACTGACAGTACAAAAGTATAATTATTCTGCGATCTACGATTCGCAGGATATATCATATTCTAATTTGTATAGAATAGCTTTAAGAAATGATATTTCTCAGGCTGGTTCAAATACTGTCCAGAAAGACAGGGTAATTTATGTTGCCTCAAGAGATACTCTTGCTTACTATACAAATGGTGACTCAACCCGGGTAAAATACTATTTAAAAAATTTTACCACCAGCCCTTATAAGAATCCAAACATAAAAGATTTAATCAAGGAGACAAACGGAACCGCTACATCCACAAAGTTTGCAGGTGTATCAGTTCTTAGATTTTATTATTATGATAAAAACGGTGTCTCTACAACCAATACTGCAGATATCACCTTTGTCGGATTTACCATGCAGGTGGAAAGTCTCGATTCTGTTACCCAAGACAGAAGTGGTGTTAATCAGTATCAAAAAGTATTTATTGAAGAAAGAGTTCTTTTGAAGAATCTTATGCCCCAACTAACCCAAAGAGAATTTTAGGAGTATATCATGGGAAAGTATGCACTCTACATTATCATCAGCCTGATCCTGGCTATCAGCTATGCCTCCATTTCAATTAGCAGATCTCAGGTCACTGCTCTGAACAGCAGTGCCGAACTGAATGGAGTTACTGAAGCCAGAGACGCTGCAAACTCGTATATGAAAGTGGCACTATACACTCTCAGGACTGAGTCCTGGAGTACTATGCCCACAGACGGCAGAACCTACAACTACACTGTCAGCCGTATGGGTAAAACCATTGGCTCAGTTCAGGTAAAAGCAAAAAAAATGCCTGAAAGAGGCATGTTTGCTATTACCAGTAAAGCTCAGGTAACCAATCGAGGTTCTAAAAACCAAACCCTGTCCTACACAACAACGGTCGTCGAAAGAGAAGTTTCTTTCGCCAAATATGCTCTGTTTACTAACAGTATGAATGCCAACAACACCAACGCAACTGGTTGGGGACATAACAGTCTCGGTTGGGGCAGCGGTACTTCCAGTGACAGAGTCAATTTCGCAGGAAATCAAAGAATAAATGGAGATGTTCATGTAAATAATACCCTGAATATTGCCAATATCAACGGGGCAGAACCCCAGTTCTACGGTAATGTCACTGCTAAAAATGTCAGTTACATTGATCAGGCCAACAGAGCCTTAAATATTGCCAATTTCACAGGCTTCCATGGTACTTCCAATTTGAACTACCGTGGTTCAGAAGATCCAACTTCCTTCTTCCTGGAATCAGGATTACCTCTTTATACTGCTTTCCAATCAACAACTGAGAGCAATTTGAACAGCACTTTTGCGGAATTCCCTGGATTTAGAACCCTCTGGAATGCCAATGCTAAAACAAACGATGTCAATTTCCAGGATTGGGTTACTAAATTCGATGAAATGCGGTACAGCTATTACAACGCCTACAGCACCAGATATGTTACAGTCGTCGGAAGTAATCTCGTCGTTTCTCCTGTACCCGAAGGCTTCCCTGGCTATGATCAGATCAAACGCATCATACCTGTGGCAGATGTAAATAGTGCCGGTGGTATCTTCTACTGTAAAGGCGATATCCATCTCAAAGGAAATCTTGATGGTAAACTTACTATCGCTTCTGAAGGAAAAGTCTATATCGACGGTGACGTAACTTACGCCGGCTATAACGCTGCTGCTGCTGATCCCCTTGCCAATTGCGACGATATGCTGGGTATCATGAGTAAACAAGGTGTGGAAGTTTCCACTGATTACAAATATTTTGCAGCAGGGACAACTCCTACCACCAGAAACAGCGGTTGGGGCTGGAATGACTGGACAATTGAATCTAAAGGGGTCTATAATCCCAGTAATGTTAAATTAATGGCCAGCTTATATACCCAAACCGGACTCACAACTCAAAACATCAACAACGCAGATTGGCTGGGTGATCGTGGTAATCTGGATCTATACGGCGGACTAACCTGCTCCGACTACGGTGCCAGAGGTATGACCCGCACCTCCACCTCAGGCTGGAGCGGACAAACTTCCACCAACCAATATGGTTATGCCACCAATTATAATTACGACAAGAGATTCAAACAAACTATCCCTCCCGGATTACCTTTCATCAAAATTACTGATGATACAGGTAATGTTAGAACTAAAAAAGAGATAGTTTCCTGGAAGGAAAGACTATAAACCAACTATTGCCTCCCTGCAAAGGGAGGCAACTTTTTTTAGAGGAACAACATGAAAAAATTATTATACATTTTTTTTGTTTTACTATTACTTTTATCCTGCACAAAAAAGAAACAGGATGTTTATAAACCTCTTCCCGATGAACCCAAAGGAAAAATCAAGGAAGTACTTTCTCGCATCACTCCCCGTGAATCAGAGTTGAAAGATGTACACTATTCATCCTACGATGAAGCTATGGCCAAACACGAAACTCCCCCTCTGGGCAGAAAGGTTTATGATTACTACACAACAGGGAATTACCAAACCTATCTTATGACTTCACCTACTCTTGAAGATTATGTCCCAATCTCTGCGAATACAAAACTCGTCGTATTGGATAAAAGAACTGTCCGAATTAATGAATATAATATTGAGTTGATTCAAACTAAGATAAATAACCAGGTCGGGTGGGTATGTAATGTCCCTCCGGATCAGTGGAAAGATTTAAAATCCAAAGCAAAACAAGTTAAAGCTACTGAAATTGCTTACTAAGGAGAATGATGAACTACATTTTAAAGAAATTTGATTACTTTGTTCAGGCTTTGGAAAATCCCAAAATAAGCATTGTTAATTACTTTTTATCCTTTCTCTTCATCATTATGCTGAGGAATTTTGCCGAAGTTTTTTCTGATGACACAGAAATCTTTAATATCCGCTTTGGGCATTACAGTTTTGCCTATATTTTCTTCATTATGTACCTAGTTCCTTTCTTTCATATCTTCACTAAAGAAAGTGCAGAAAAAATCTTTAAAGTGATCCTGCCCTGTTTCACAATCCTGCTCCTGGTTCCCTTCATTGACATGCTCCTGACCAAAGGCAAAGGGATGGATATCGCTTATATGCTACCCGAAACTCATGATCATATCTTTATGCGCTACCTGACCTATTTCGGCAGCTTCCCTGGTTTGGGAATTACTCCCGGTATTAAAATAGAAGTAGGAATTGTTGTTCTGGCATCTTTCTTCTACATCCTTCTCAAATCCAAAAGCTATCTCAAGAGTATTCTCGGTGCTCTTGCACTCTACTCCAGTTTTTTCTGGCTGGGTGCTTCTCCTTTTCTCCTGAAATGGAGTCTCGAATTCTTCGGGATCAAGTATGAATATTCAGACAATTTATTATACAATTACTATATTCTCCTTTTCTTTATCTTTGGTATGATTACCTTTTATATTTACGATAAAAAATTATTCAAAGCGATTATGAAAGATGCCCGCTATTTAAGATTCCTCCATTTCTTTCTTATGTTTGTTCTGGGTGTTGTGGTCGGAAGCAAGTATGGCAATTTTTCCTATGATAATATCAGCATTTTCTATTACTTATATGTCCCTATCTGTATTTTCTTTGCAGGACTTTACTCTATTGTGATCAATAATATCGAAGATCTGGACATCGACAAAATCTCCAATCCGGAAAGACCTTTGGTCGCCCGAAGCATCGACCTGGTTGTATATAAACGCCTCGGCTGGCTATTTCTGTTTGTTTCCCTTTTTTACGCTGCCAGTATTGGTTTTCAGGTTTTCTTCTTCATTTTCCTTTGTATCGGCAACTACTACTTATATTCAGCCAAACCATATCGCTTAAAAAGAATACCTTTATTCTCTAAATTTATGATCGCCTTTACATCCCTTCTGTTTATGATGCTTGGCTTTATCATGGTCTGTTACAATTTGCGTTTCTTTCCTGTCGAATTCATCTACTTTATCCTCTTGGGATTAAGTCTCGCCATAAACTTTATCGATTTGAAAGATTATGAAGGTGATCTGGCCAATAATATCAAAACAATCCCTACTATGCTGGGACTACAAAAAGCCAAATACCTGATCAGCTTCTTTGTCTTCGGCGGGTATGCAAGTGTTTACTTTCTTTTAAACAGGTTTGTAAATCTTCCTTGGGATATTTTCCTGCCTTTTTTACTCTTCCCAATTCTCATCACTTGGTTCATCTTCCGTAAACCTTATAAAGAAAAATATGTCTTTAGCCTTTATTTAATCAGCATTATCGGCTTTATAGCTTTTATCCATTATTTCTTCCCTACTGCAGGATACGAATTCCTGCCCTGAGATTACAAAACTCATTCCTTTTTATTGTGCGACACTCCCACCTTCCCAAATGTGGAGATGGGAGTGAATCACTAACAACTAATAAATCTCAACTTCTCTCACAACCCTATCCTAAATCCTTTCCCTTGAAAAGGGCAAGGACTTACCAAAAAAGCTTTGCTTTTTTAATTTGCACAGAAATAGGTTTCAGCAGATTACATCACCTGCTTTCACCCCCTTCCCTTATTAAAAGGGAAGGGTCGGGGATGGGTTGTCGAAATCTCTCTCCCCAACAACTAACAACTAATAAATCATCTTTCTTAAAACTCTTTTTGCCTTTTCAATATCTGGATCTTTGCCTTTCGCCAGCTCCTTTTGAGTCAAAATCACTTCATAATCAGGGATTACACCTATCCCTTCAATTACAGACCCCAACGGTGTTTTAACCTGCCCAATTGCCATCTGCAACTGTGCCCCGGTCGGCATCGGTATCATGGTTGACGCTAAAACACTACCCGATGATTGTCTGCCCACAACTTTTGCTCTCCCCAACTCTTGTAATGTTTTGGCCAATACTTCACTCGAACTTCCACTAAATTCATTAACCAAAATCACTACGGGTCCATTATAAAACTTATCACCCAAACCTGGTACTTTATCCTCCTGAACTGCATTCCTAAAATACTGACTGCCTGTTGAGACACTGTCTTTGAATAAATACTGCGTAAAAGAGCCTTCGTTATTCTCCCCACCACCAGGATTACTCCTCAAATCAATTATCCAGCCTTTGGCTTTGCTGAGTTGGGGAAATGCTTCCTTAAGTGTGTCGTGATATAGCAGATTGAAAACACGTAATTTTATATATGCTATATCCTCGGTGATTTTACAGGAAAAGGGTTTCGTTGCACTGGTACTCTGGACAAACTCCATCTTGGCCTGATATATTCTATCGTCAGGTTTACGTAATGTCAATGTCAAGGTATCTCCAATATTTCCTTTAAAACTTATCCTGCCCATTCTGGCAGCTGCCTGTTTATGTGCCGAATACTTGGATTTATCAAAAGTTTTATAACAATCTTCCACTGTTTTTCCGCCAAAAGCAATCAACTCATCTCCCAATGATATTTGATTCTTGGCTTTATAATCCGGAGAAAATCCGGTTACAAGCACTTTCTCATCTGCCCAACTAAAAACCAAACCTAAAGCTCCACGTTTCGTACCACCAAACATCAACGTAGTTATTGCTTCCTGACTTATTATCCCAACATGACTGGTACCCAATTCCTCTAGCATTGAATTTAATACTTCATGCAATTCATCTGCTGTTTTAGTTTTCTGAACCAAAGGTAGATATCTATCCTTCATTAAGTTCCAATTAACTCCATTAAAGTTGGAATCATAATAAAGTTCATTTACATTACTCCAGACAAAATCAAATGTCTGCATTTTTAATTCTTCTGTGAAAGGAACTTCCGCTCCCAAAACACTTTGGAAACGAACTGTATCTCCCTGGACTACGGTCATTTGAGCAGAAATTGCAACAAATGAAACAAATAAAATAAAGCATAATATGATCCGTGTCTTCATTTACTCCTCCAATTTTTACTATATTCCACACAATTAGTATTAAACAAAAAGTCAAGTAATACTTTGTATTACAAATGTACTATTCTTTATTATATTGATAATATTATTATTCCTTTATATTAGTGATTAGTGTTCTCGCATTTTTACTACTCGGAAAAATCTGTTATTCAATTAGTATTACAACTTACAGAATCCTCTGCCTCTTTTATGGTCTTTTTCTTTCATATAGAAATATTTCTATCAAAGAGAAAAATATAGTTTGACAAATACATATAAATTTATAACTATTTACTCGAACTTGGAGAAAATTAAACTTGGATTGTGCAGAAGAGGTTTGCATACTGGGTCGAAGATCGTGAAGAGTGAAGGTTTGCAATCGAACGAGGTTATATAATAAATATATGGTGAGTGAGGTTGTAAGTCCTTCAAATTCACTAGTTCCAGCCAGATTGTAAAAATTCTACTGCACAGTTCGGGTTAAACATGAAGAAAAATTATGAGATGATTTTCAAGTATCTGTAGTTTAACAAAAATATTAAAAATGCTTTGAGAAAGGAGGAAGTTATGGCACAATTTAAATCAATTCTACCCAATGTTGAAGTCAATGGGCAAACTGTTCTCTCTGTCGTAAACGGCTTGGGTGTTATGAAGAGTATGGGAAAATTAATACTTTCTGAAAATGGGATTATTAATCCAACACCTGAAGGATGGTATTCACAGCAAAAATGGTTAAATGCATTCAAACAAATCAGTGAAAACATAGGTGTAAATCTCTTGATTCAAATTGGATCTTCTATTCCGGATAATGCTATCTTCCCTCCCCATATCAATTCAGTTCACAAGGCTTTGGAATCAATTAATATCGCATACCATATGAACCACCGCCTCAATAATACTGTTCTGTTTAATCCCTCAACAGGACAAATGTTTGAAGGGATCGGACATTACAAATATCAGAAAATAAGTGAGACCTCCGCCGAAATTACCTGCGACAACCCTTATCCCTGTGATTTCGATAAAGGCCTGATTAAAGCGATGACTTTAAAATTCCTGCCCAAAGGAATAACACCTCAGTTTAAACATGATGAAGTTAACAGTTGTCGCAAAAAAGGTGATGTATGGTGCAGATATTTGATCTCCTGGTAATTTATTACTTGGGGCTGATTCCTAATTCAGCCCCGTTCCTATTGCACTGTGTTCCTATCTAAAAAACAGAATTCCACTATCCAATGCGTTCCCTGTCCCGGAACATTTCTGATAGTACCTTCTAACTGACTCGCCAAAGCCTGTACCAAGGTCAAACCTAAATCAGAGTCCTTGAGGATATCAAATCCGACCGGCAATCCGATTCCATCATCCCTTACTGACAATTCTCCGCCTTTCTCCGTTCTTTTCAAGGATATTATAATCTGACCTTCCTGATTGTCAGGGAAAGCGTATTTAATACTATTGGTTACTAATTCTGTAATGATCAAGCCCACTGGCACTGCCTCTGCAAATGAAACTGAGATCGGTTCAAAGGATGCCGTCAGTCTTAAATTATCAGCCATGTTAAGCAGGTTTGTCGTTACCTGACGACTGTAATGATCCAACTGAACATTCTCATAATTATCTGTTCTGTACAAATGTGAGTAAAGCTGGGACATGGCCTTTACTCTGGCTTCAATAACCTGTAATACAGCTTTAACTTCCGGAGATGGATTATTGCTTGCTGATAATTGAACCATTCCAGATATCATGCTGAAACTGTTCTTCACTCTGTGCTGTAGTTCTTTAAGCAGAGCCTGCTTATCAAGAAGGGCTTTTTGTAATTCCTTTTCAGCTTTCTTACGTAAGGTTATGTCAATAAAGATAACGGCTAACTGACTTTTACTTATCTTATAAGAATTGATTGTAAAGTATTTGTTAAGTTCTGGAAAGAAATATTCAAAACTAATATGCTTGCCTGTTTTTATAATTTTCTTATATGCACTCAATGCGTGGGGCCTGTCTATAGGAGATATTACTTCTCCGGATCTCTTACCCACCAAATTTTTTGCCTTAATTCCGACATACTTTTCAAAAGAAGGATTAACACTTACATATTTGTAATCAATTGGCTTACCCTTCTCATCGTAGATCATTTCCAGTATAATAATTCCAGACATGGCATTCTCTATAACTGCTTTAAATTTCTCCTTACTATCCAGAATTATGTTCTGATCGTTTTCTTTTAAAATAAAAAGGTAAAAAATGGGTACAAGATAAGACAAGAGAAAAAAGGCAATATAAACCCCTATTTGAATCACACCCGCAGAATACAACACAACTTGCTGACCACTTATAAGAACATTAAATGCCCGGATAAACATGCTTAAAGAAAGAATACTCAATAATCCGCCTGTGATCCTTTGCATTGAATTCATATCTTTGACAACCAACAGATAGACTGCTGTATAGCCAAACATTATGCCCGTAAATATTGATGATGTTAAAACCCAGGTGGAAGGACTTAACGGCATTTGCCAGTAAAAACACAGGGAGAAAAAGGCTGCAGTCATCAAGGCATAAAGTATTTGCCGATTGTTATATTTTCTCAAAGCATAGATCAAAGCAAACATTTCTAAACAGATTCCTGCAAACATTAGACTATTAGCCAACCAAACTGCAAAATGCGAAAATAAGATATCCCTGTTTGCATACATTATGAAACCACAGGAAAGAAATATTCTCCCGATAATGTAAATAACCAGTGTGGACTTTACTTTCTGAAACTTGATTTTATATAATAAAAGAGAAAAAACAGTAAATATCCCGCTTAATGCACAAATATAGAAAAGGATCTTTATTATATTTAAATCCATGCTTCCCTCATAATTTTACACAAAAATCTTAATCAAATGCATTTAATCAACATGAACATTTGGCTGTCAAGAAAAATGAATTCAACTTTTTCGATATCCTGGGAATTCTCTTACTGGGCAAATTCTAAAATAATCTTGGTGTATATACCCCTATCTATACTAATTGTCCCTTTGATTTGCTTACTAAGCATCCCTACAAGCATCAGTCCAAAACCAGTGGAATTTTCAAAGCTTATATTTACGGGAATACCATTACCATTATCCTGGACAATAATACAAACCTTCTCCTCTTTTAATGTTGCAGATACTGTAATTAATCCATCCAATCTGCCAATAAAAGCATATTTCATGATATTTGTTAAAAGTTCGTTGATAATTATCCCCAATGCAGACAGTTTTTTGGCGTCAAGAATTATATCACCAATAGCAAGATTTATTTTAACAATCTCACTATTAGGAAAATTGTAAATAATCTGCTCAACTAAAGCTGGGATATAATCTTTTAATGACATTTCTTTATAATCTGTGGATTGATACAATTTGTCATAGAGCATTGCCATACTTCTCACACGACTGGCTGCATCGTCCAAAGCCTCTATGGCTGACGGCTCCAGTAACGTTTCCGCCTGAAGTGATAAAAGGCTGTTGATCGTATTCATATTGTTCTTGATCCGGTGATGAACTTCCTGTAATAAGATTTCCTTCTCTAAAAATAATCTGTCAATTTTTGCTTCTGCGAGTTTCCGGTCGGTTATGTCTCTCGTGACGCCCCTAATTTCAACATGCCCTGTTTTTTCATTCAGATAATAACTGATAATTACCTCTGTCCAGACAGTTGAACCATCTTTGCAAGGTTGCTCAACTGCATTAGTATAGAAATGGTCTGCTTTCACTTTACCAGATAAGAACTTTTCCCGTCCTTCTATCATCACATTTCTCATCTTTTCCCGGTCTTGCTCAACAAATGCACATTCTGCTGGCTCTGAAATAATTTCTTCAGGAGTGTAGCCCCTCAATTTCTCTACCGAAGGACTAACATATGTAAAATGCATTGTCTCCAAATCAATGATCCAAATTACATCTTTCATACTTTCAGTTAAAACTCTGTATTTCTCTTCACTTTCCTTTATTTCCTGCTCAGCTGACTTTCTTTCCGAAATGTCTCTGACAATATACATTACCCCGATGGGATTATTATCAGCATCTTTCAGAACATTGGCATTAGCTTCACTATAGAAAGTACTGCCATCCTTGCGAACCATTAAATATTCTTCTACACCTGTCAGAATTCCTTTAAACATTTCTCCAACATAATAAATTGCTTTCTCATGATAGGCGGGATGCAAAAACTCAAAGATATTTTTCCCAAGCATTTCCTCTTGTGAGCCATATCCCCACATAACAACAGATCGGGGAGTAACAGACTGGATTACTCCTTCAAGACTGCAAATTGCCATTCCATCAGGTGATGTATCAAATATTGTTTTAAGCCGATCCCGATTTTCCTGTAATTCCCATTCCACATTTTTCCGCTCACTAATATCTCGTATAATTGTCAAAAATGTCTTATCCGGCATCATTTTGGTCATCATTTCCACAAATAATGTAGATTTATCTTTACGAGTAAGGATTCTTTCATTGTGTACTGTATGTCCCTGTTTAAGTAAATCATATCTTAAGGGCACTCTCTTCTGTTCTTCTTCAGAAAAAAGTATTTTGATGCTTTGTCCGTTCAATTCTTCAGGTATATATCCTGTAATCTCATTTGATTTCAAATTGGATGAAGTTACGATTCCTTCAGGATTACCCATTAGAATCGCATCAGGAGCCAACTCGATCAAAGATTTAAATTTAGCTTCACTTTCCTTTAAGCTTTCTTCTATACTCTTATGGTTGGTTATATCAATTATCTGATTGATATAACCAACTTTAGTAGATACGCTTTCCGGAATTGGGGTAGTAATTATATCATAATATCCCGTACCGGTTTTGCTGGTTTTATAGGTCACAAAATCAAAGCAAAATTCACTTTCTACTCGTATCTCCTGACCAGCTTCAAGTTTTTCCCATACCTCAGTACTCTGATAATTGGGATCATCCCGTAAATTCATTTTCCCGATAACAATCTCTGGAGCTACATCATACATTTCCCAAATCTTCTGATTACAACGAATCAAATATCCATCTCTGTCATATACTTCTAAACCGATTGGTGAATTATCATATACAGTACGCAACATAATTTCACTCTCACGTAATGCATCTTCAGTCTGCTTACGCTCAGTGATATCTGTCATAGTTATTATTAGTTTCAGTTTTCCCAGATTATCCTTATAATCTGTCATATGCTTTTCAAAAAGCCGTTTTTCCCCGTCTGCCCGAATAATATAAAAAGTGTAATTATGTATATAAGGCTCACCTGAAAGCATAGTATAAAAATTTTTGATCACAAATTCTTTGGATTCATCGCTCAGAAAATCCAGGAAAGAATTGGCACTCATGACCTGCTCATATGTATAACCACTTAATTCCAGCAATTTGTTGTTCACCCATTCTATTTTTGCCTGGTCATTTACTATACAAATAGCATTATATGAATATTCTGAAATAGCTCTAAAACGGTCTTCACTGGCTCGAATGATTGCCTCCGCCTGCTTCGACTCAGCTAATTTCTTTTGAATTACCTCATTCGCCTCGAATAATTCAAAGGCCATTTCTAGCGAAGACCTTAAAACAAAATCACCCGAATTCTTGATGACGTACCCATATCTGGTTATTTCTTTGACTTTATCTACAAAACTTTTTTCTGAATGTGATGTATGAAATACAATCGGTAAATGCCGTTTATCAAGAATCTGCCGTGCTGCCTCAGGTCCATCAATTCCACGCCCCAAATCTATATCCATCAAAACAAGATTAATCTCTGCATTACTTAATGCAATCTCTACAGCCCTCTCGCCTGAATCAGCTGTCACAACTTCATATCCAAAACTACTGATTGTCCTGGCTACTACCATTGTAAGAATAACCTCATCTTCAACCAGAAGAATTGTTTTCTTTTCTAACTCTTCCATGCATCCTCTCTTCTCTTAATTCCAAGATTCAATACTCTCATTCAATTAACATTCAAATATATAAAACCCGCTCTAATTTAATATCCTTTAATTCCAGAAGATTGTCAACAAGAATTCTCTCCCTCTAACTACTAACCACTAACCATTAACTATTCCCCTCTTCATCACTCCCCTCTCTTCGCAAGAGAGGGGCCGGGGGTGAGTTGTTTACCCTTAACTACTAACAACTAACAACTATTCTTCTTTTTCTTCGGCAAAGGAATCTCAGGTGTTGTTCTTTTAATCAATTCTGTCAGCCAACTGCTGTCCTCCCAGTCTTCTTCCGAAATTAAAAAACAATCCTTGGCTCCAGGATAAGGAGGAGCATCCTGTGTCTCTCCCAGAAACTCTTTCCCGGCTGCTGTAGGCTTAACATACAACTGATCATCACAAACCAGAGCAACCATCTTCCCGTCACAATAGATCCCATACTCGCCAAACATCTTCTTGGCCGATACAACCCCGGCCTGATTTATCTTACTCACAATAAAATTAACTGTTTCCTGCTTAGATGCCATACTGCCTCCCAATTTCATTAATTTAAACAGACTGTGCTAGTTTCCCCACAATAAATAAACTTCCCTAACTCTCATCCTTTTCTCCTCTCCGTGGCTTTGCGTCTCCGCGTGAGATAATTCCGGAAAAGGACCCACATTTGTCTCAAGTTAAAGGTATGCCCAGCTCCTCTTATTCCAAACCATATTTACTGATCTTGCGATGCAGTGACCTTCTGCTGATGCCAAGTTGCTCTGCAGCTTTGGTTCTGTTGCCCTGACAATTCTTCAGAGCCTTTTGAATAGCCTGTATTTCTACTTTGTCGATAGCCTGATCCAAATCACTTTCCAGCATCTGCTGACAATCCCCGGTATAACAGCGAATCTTTTCTGGTAAATCAGCAGTGATCAGACAATCATTACGCGATACAACCACACATCTTTCGATAATATTTTCCAGTTCTCTGATATTGCCGGGCCAGGGATATTCCTGCAGAAGATCACGCGTCTCCTGAAGAATTCTTTTCACCGGTCTTTGAGAAATTGCAGCTGATTTCGCCAGAAAATGATCTATCAGAAAATTAATATCCTCCTTACGCTTACGCAAAGGTGGAAGACTGATTGGAACTACATTCAACCGATAAAACAAATCATCTCTGAATGTCCCCTCTTTAACAAGTGCTTCCAAATCTTTATTAGTAGCTGTAATGATCCGCACATCGAACTTAATCGGTCTCAAACCGCCCAGCCTTTCAAATTCTTTCTCCTGAATAACTCTCAACAACTTAGCCTGCAAAGACATAGGCATATCCCCTATCTCATCCAGAAAGATTGATCCACCTTCCGCCAACTCAAACCTGCCTGGCTTCCGGCTTACCGCTCCCGTAAATGCTCCTCTTTCATAACCAAATAACTCACTTTCCAGGAGTGTCTCCGGTATAGCAGCACAATTTGTTTTAATAAATGGTTTATCTTTCCGACTGCTGAGATTGTGCAAAGCCTGAGCAACAAGTTCTTTTCCTGTTCCGGTCTCTCCATGGATCATCACCGTGGACTTCGTCTCTGCCACCTGTCTGATAAGATTGATGATTTCCAGCATAGCAGGATTTTTACTGATAATCAGGGAATCCGTGACACCGTCTCTCAGTGAAATACTAGGTTCCACATTGGCAATATCGAGAGCTGTGAGACATTTTTTTACCGTTTGAATGATCTCATCTATGTCAAACGGCTTGGTAATATAATCACTCGCACCCATGCGTATGGCTTCAATAGCCGTTTCTAAAGTAGCATAAGCTGTGATAAGAATAACTTTTATACTGGAGTCTAAATCTCTGATCCGTTTAAGTAACTCTACGCCTGTCATACCCGGCATATTTATATCAGAGATCACTAAATCCACCTTGTGCCTGTCGATCAAATCAAGTGCTTCCTTGCCTGAATTTGCCGATAAAGTAATAAACCCCTCTTTACCCAAAACTTTATAGAGTAATTGCGATACCTTTACTTCATCATCTACGATCAATATTGTTTGTTTACTCATTTTCCACCGGTAGTTTTAACAGGAAGGCTGTGCCTTCACCCAGCGAACTGGAAAGCTCAATGAATCCTTTGTGCTCTTCAATAATTCTGGCAGTAATGGCCAGACCCAATCCTGTCCCCAGGTTTTTTGTCGTATAGAAAGGCTCGAAGATCTTGTCCAAATCTTCAGGTTTAATGCCTTCTCCGGTATCCTTCACTAAAATTTCCACCGTATTATTCTTCGGCTCATAAGCTGTTTGCAATGTAAGTATCCCGCCATGAGGCATAGCCTGAATGGCATTTAAAATCAGATTCATCAAAGCCTGATTAAATTGATCCGAATCCAAAGTCACTAACGGCAGTTCACCCGGAATAAACTCAATGCTGACATTCTCACTTTTATGGCTTTCAGGCATCAGTTTGAAACTCGATTCATGATCCCTTTGCTTTTTGATGATCTTGATCAAAGAGGTCATCAGTTCATTAATATCATATTGCCCTAATAAAAGATTTTTCGGCCGGGCAAAGATCAAATACCTCTCTATTATGGAATTCAGCTTATTAACCTCATCTACAACTGTCTGCAGATCTTCTTTAAATTCAGGTACAACTCCGTCATTCTTGAGAATAAACTCAGCATATCCTTTGATCGAAGTAAGTGGATTACGTATGTCATGGGCAATTCCGGCCGTCATTAATCCTAAAGATGCCAGATTTTTGGCTCGCAGAATACTATCCTCAAATTTCCGGAAATCTTCCAATTTTCTCAGAACTATTATTACTCCCAAAATATTGTTATTGTTATCTTTCTGAAAATTTGTACTGAGTATGACTGTTAAATCCCGGGTCAATTTATCATTGATCTTTGTGATGTGCTTGATGAATATTTTGCTGTGTTTGAGTGTTTCTTCGAATACTTCCAGTATCGGTTCCCAACCCATCGGCAGATCATAAATAAGACTCCGCCCAACTGTTTCCTTGTTCTTAAAACCTGTAATCTCTGAAGCTGTCTGATTAAAAGAAGTGATCTTACCACCAGCATCGATTGTGATTATCCCGGTAGCCACATCATTCATCAGCCTGTTGAAATATTCTCTGATCTCCGAAATGGAAGATATCTGCCCCGATGATTCCATCACCTTCTGCATCATCGACTGCAGATCGAAAATAATATTGTTGATAGATTTAGCCAAAGAACCCAGCTCATCCTGTGATTTTATGTCCAAATCCTTGGCATAATCCCCTCTGGCAAAAGCTTCCGTTTGCTTAACAAGCCTTCTGATCGGCAAGGTTATCAAAGTACTCAGTAAATATCCCAAAGTAATTAAAACAAAAATCGAGGAAAAAATGACTGTCAGCGTATAATCCTTCAATTGATAGGAAGTTTGAAAAGCTTCTGTTTTGGACTGCTCGATCACACAGTACCATCTTAAATTCTGCGTTGGATAATTGGATAACTGCACTATAGCATCGATAACCTTTATTTGGTTCAAATCATTATAAGAAATCAACTTCCCAAAATCTACCGAAAGTGGCTTCTTTTTCATATATGGGTGAAATATTGTCTGATATTGCTCATTCATTAAATATGCATAACTTTTCTTGTGAGAATTAACGGAATTAATTATTGTTCTTAATGCACTGAAATTCATTCTGGCTACCACTGCTCCCGTCACCTTTTTCTCAGCATTCAAAATTGGTGCGGCAAAGTTTAACCCATATCCTAAAAGAGAATCTGACTGAATATTCGATACATATATTGTACCCTGAGAAACTCGCTCAAAAATATTAACCAAATCCTGACGGGGAGATAAATAACCCGAATATACGACAGGGTTACCCTGAAAATCCAAAACTATTATATTATCATATGTCTGATATGCTTTTCTTACTTCATGCAGATAATTCCTGGCTTCTGTAGAATTTTGCCCGGCTTCCATAATAAGTGGATTCTTAGCTAAAACCTGAATATCACCATATCTCTCAAAAATGAATCGATCAATCTTATCTGCAACTTGATTCGCTAATGTTGCAAACTCACTCTCGGTAGATGTTTTTAACACTTTGGCAGTGTTTATATAGAACATCGTCCCGACAGTCGCTAAAAAACCTGTGGTAAAGATCAGGAAAAGTGACATAATCCTCGATCTGATCGACATTTTTAACATTTTATTACCCTAATTCCATAACCTAATTTTATTAAGAAAATAGTTTATTTTCTTCCCAAAAAGGTCAAGAGAATAATTAGAAGCAGATCTTACACAATTTATTTCTAACAAACAAAAATATCATTTTTTTTGAATGAACACCAAGGGAGAAGAGGGGAATGTATAAGGATTCAGTTAATAGAATTAAGGATTTTATGGGTTGCCCCGTCTCATAAGTTGTGAGTGAATTGTGGCTTTTCCCTACTCAATACTCAATTCTTTCCTTCAATCCAATCTCCCCTGACCCCTGATGACTGACGACTGACGCCTAAGTACTTGCCTGCGGGTTTATCCTTGTAACAATGCCACTCATCTATAGTTTTGGATCTGTTCTTTTGTCCGTGTTCGTCTTTGAAAGTCAGTGTTAGTCCGTGTTCCGGGTTGTCCCCCCTTCAATTTTGTCCATTAAGTCCATATCGTCCATCATGTCCATTTCCCCAACTCTCAACTTTCAACTCTCAACTCTCAACTTTTTAATCCCCTCCTCATCCGTGCTTATCTGCCATATCTGCGTCATCCGCGTTCTATTAAGCGTTTCTTCACCATTAACCACTCACCACTAACTATTAACCTCTCCTTCCACTTTTCCATTGACAATATATTACCAAATCTGAAAATCTTACTGAAGATAATCTTTGCGGAGGAATAAATGAAAAAAAGCATACTAATGCTGCTCATGTTTACTATAATTATTATCCTGTCTGCCCAAAGCGAGACCTACTCTGTGGACCGCCTGAAACTCACGGATTATGAACAAATGTCGCTGTCACTCAGCAACAATACAAACGGCAATGTAGGAGTTTCTCGCAATCGGGACTACAATCATGACAAAGAAAATACCTCCAATACCTTATCCTTGAATTTATATAAATCTAAATCCAATATCTATCAGGAATTCTACTATCGATTTCTACTTGATCTCTCAGCAGGAATTAATACTGATGATCGCCAACTTGAAAGAATTGACTATTATTCCAATACTCATGATAAATCCACAAACTACTCCGTTAAACCACAAATTTATGGGAGTTTTCTTAGCTATAAGGAATTATGGCACTGGGGTATCAATTCCAGTTTGTTTTTAAGAAGCTATTTTAGTAAAAATGCTGATTTCGTGGACAGTTATAATAATAATACCCAGAGAAGTAGTGACATCAAAACTACATCCCGTGAATCCGGTGTCTTTACTTCCACCCAATTTCCTCTGGGATATGGCAGAATGTACTCTTATCACGAGGCCTATCTGGCCTGGATGGCTGTCAAAGATATGGAAAAAGCCGGCTGCCTGAACAGAAAGGTCACTGATGTTGAAATTGATGATCTGACCAAAGTTCTGTTTTCTCTGAGATCCGTCCAAAGACTCAATCTCATAGACTCTGATCGGGAAAGATTAACCAGAATATTTGATAAGTTGATCAGCACAGGCTTTATTAAACCGGAACTTATACCCGAAGCCATAGCCATCTTTTTGGATACCTGGGAAATGGGTGAAAGTTATAAAGCAACTTATTATTCAAAAACTCAAAGTAAAAGATTTGGTGTTCTATATGAAATCACACCCTATTTCATTTGGAGTTATCATAAAAACTCAAGCATGATCAACACCACCGACAGTACCAGCTACACAAATCGTAAGAGTATCAACCGTTTCACTACCAGTGGGATGGATTTCGGTTATACTTACAATAAACCTTTGAAGAATGTCTGGCTTTTCAGTACAAGTTCACATTTCTACTTCGGTTGGTGGGATGTTAATTCAAATACTAATAAATCAACAGATTGGAAACCTTATACTATGGGCTCTCTACTTACTACTCTCACTGCATTTCCCTCAGTCAGAAGCAAATTCGGGGTTTACACTCAATTCCATTACACAGAAAATTATACGCAAACCTATGACAGTTCCCCCCATAATTATGGTTATGAAAGCCCGGACCAACCCGATTATATCTATTTCTCCTTAGAAACAGGGATTAACTCCAGTTATCTCCTAAATAAAAGAACAAACCTGAATACCACTATTTACTATGAAAATAAATACTTAAAAACCTTGAAGGACAATCTTTCTGAAAGAGATAGTGATATCTACTTCAATGTCTCACTGCAATACAACATATTCTAAATTCATTTTACCCCCGGAGGAAATATGAAAATAATTTCAATCTCTCTGATCTTACTCCTAAGCCTAATCGGACTTCAGGCAAATATCAGCTCCTACAGCGTGGATAATTTAAAATTAACCAATATAAATTCCCTTTCCTTAAGTATTTCTACCTCTACGGCTGGCAATTATCAAAATAACAGTAAACCAACCTCCTCGGGAAAAATCTTTTTAGATGACACTGATCTGCATTTCAAATTATCCCATCAGAAAAGCAATGCAAATGCCGATTTGCAATTGTCTCTGGCCTTCACCGCCGACGGAACATACCAAAATAAAAAATACCTTACTGCAGACTCCCTTCGAAATGATTCCCACAGAATAGATAAAAATGTTTCCTTTGGACCTGATATTGATTTTGACTATACTAAATATTTAGGTGCCTGGTTTATCAAAACCTCCAATAGGCTGGGATACAATAAAAGTAATCAAAATTCAAAAGATCATAATAGTGATACCCTTGATTTCAAGACAATCGATACAACCGACAACCTTTACTGTAGTTCTCAACTTAGCTTTGGCCATGGTAGAATGTACTCTTATGCTGAAGCTTTTATCGCTTGGTCTGCCCTGAAAGAAATGACTGATTTAGGCTACCTGAAAAGAGAAGTCACAGATGCTGACATAGACGAATTAGCTAGTATTATTTTTGATATGCAATCTCTGAACAAAGTTAGTCTGATCGATAAAGACCGGGCTAAACTCACCGCTCTCTTCAGATACCTGCAAAATTCAGGTATGCTTAAACCGGAAACTGAAGCCAAAGCTACTGCCCTTCTAATTGATACCTGGAGAAATGGTGATAGTTTTTATTCCAATTCCAAATCATATGGATTTATTGATAAAACATTCGGAGCAACTTACGAATTTGAACCTAATATTTCCTGGAGTAAATCAAACCGAAAAACAAATTACTCTAGAAGTAATCATTCTTATAATTCCCATGGCCATTACATAAGAAGAGGTATAAATTTCTATCTGGTTCAGAAAAAGCCTGCCTGCAACACAATCCTCCTGAGTAATATCACTAATTTCACTTTCGGTTGGTCAGATTCTTATGGACATTATAATAACGGTGGAACAGATACTACCATATATTATCACGATTACACCAAACCTTATACAAATGGAAATTCGGACTTCTCGATTACTTATTTTCCCGGCTTGAGAAGTGCTCTTTCTACCTATTACCATTTTTACTATAACGATGATCAGGAGATATTATCTCTTATCTCAGATTTCGGCGTGAAAGCTGGCTATCTGCTGAACAAAAATACTATCATAACCGCAGATCTCTCTTATAACAATTCTTATAAAAAGTACCGAAACATCTATAAGACTAAGTTTTCAGAAAGATTATCTAACTTTGATTATCAACTCAAAATCCAGTATAGTATATTCTAAACAATATTGATAATGATTCCTCCTTAACTGGGAGGCTCTTCTCCCAGGGATGGATTGTCGAATTGCTATAAACCCCAAGAAATAAGTTTCATTCAGATCTTTTCTACTGTCCGTGTTCGTCTGTGTAAGTCTGTGATAGTCCGTGTTCCGGGTTGTCCCCCTTCAATTTTGTCCATTAAGTCCATATCGTCCATCATGTCCATTTTCTAAAAACGACATCATCCCCCACCATTAACCACTAACTATTAACCTCTCCTTCCACTTTTCCATTGACAATATATTACCAAATCTGAAAATCTTACTGAAGATAATCTTTGCGGAGGAATAAATGAAAAAAAGCATACTGATGCTGTTCCTGTTTACTGTTGCCTATATCCTGTCTGCCCAAAGCGAGACCTACTCAGTGGATCACCTGAAACTCACCGATTATGCCTCAAAATCACTCTCATTAACAACAGGGGCAGGTAACCAAATTTATCTAAACAAATCCGGGGACTATGAAGACAAAAAATCTTATTATTCATTTTCACTTACCCCGAGATTTAGTCAGTCAAAGTCAAATTCGGGTCTGGAATGCGGATACGGACTCAATTTGGACATAGACTTTAATAATGATAATACTAATTCCTCTCATACTAATTACGATAATGAAAATAAATCAAATTACTATAACTTCTATTCCAACAATTCCGGAAAAATCATTAAGTACTTTGGCCAATGGCATTTCGGTATTGATACTGATTTTTACGCAAGAAGATCATTTTCAAAACACAGTAACTATTTTGCTGATTCACTTAGAAGTAAAAGCAAATATTACAGTACCAGTTTTTCGACCAGAACTCAATTTCCCCTGGGCTATGGCAGACTGTATTCTTATAAAGAGGCTTTTCTTAGCTGGACAGCTTTTCTGGAAATGGAAAAAGACGGCTGTCTGAGCAGACCCGCCACAGATGCGGAAATTGATGAACTGGCAAAGGTTTTCTTCTCCTTAAAATCCGTCGATAAAGTCAGCATTATTGACTCTGACAGAGAAAAAACAGCCCTGATCCTGGATTATCTGATAAAGTCCGGAATCTTATTACCTGATCGGGAATGTGATGCTCTGGCCATTCTATTGGATACCTGGAGTCTTGGAGAAGACTATTCTAGTTTTTCTCATATTTCCTTTGGCCAAAAAACCTTTGGTACTCTGTATGAAGTTCAACCTTACATTGTTTGGGATTACGATAAATACAGTAGTTCATACAACTCTACAAAACGATACACCACAAGCGGAATGCACATCAATTTTAACCATAAAAAACCCTTACGAAATGTTTGGTTGTTAGATGCAGGTATCGATTTTTATTTTGGCTGGAGCGATCAAAATTATCATAGCAATCAAGTTGATTTTATTTTCGAGGAATATGATATTCCCCAAAAAGTAGTATGGAAACCCTATTCTTTGGGAGATTTAACTTTAAACTTAACTTATTTCCCAGGCATCAGGAGTGCAATCTCAGCCTATTACAAATTCAGCTATGATGAGAGCCCTTATCTAACCACACCTTTTTATAACCACTCTAGTTTTAAAACCTCTCCGGAACACATTTCACTTTCTTCTACTCTTGGATTCAAGTCGAACTATAGACTGAATAAACAAACATTACTCAGTTCTCATTTCTATTATGAGAATATTTATTACAAAAAAAGAACAATACAGCAAACAAGCAGAGCAAATAATATTAACTTTACTTTGGCTCTTCAGTATAATATATTTTGAGTCTGGTTTGACTAAAATCTTTAGGAGGATAAATGAAAATAATCATAATTAATCTTGTGCTGCTCATGAGTATTGCAGTTCTTACTGCTAATATAGAACCCTATTCTGTTGAAAATTTAAAGCTAACCGATATTAATTCTCTGTCACTTGGTTTAACAACTTCTTCAAATGGACAATTTTCCAATGTTAATTCGAGCAATTCTGATTCCAAATTTTTTGATTCAAAATCAAATTTACAACTTGTTCTCTCACGAAGAATTGCCAATGAGAAATATGACTTCTCCTTATCTCCCATGTTAACTTTTAAAAATGCTTTTCAACAAACAAAATCTTCTTATCAGTACGAGGCCGACACTACTTCGAATTATTACACATTGAAGCAAAAAAGATTTATAAATGAATATAGTCTGATTCCAAAACTGAATGCCCAATATACTGTCTATTTTAACTCCTGGTTTCTCAAAACTTCCAATGTAACTGAGTTTTCCAAGTATAGAAGAAGTCACAGAGACTATGAGTCAGACAGTCTCACTTATAAACAAATGACAGACAACAGAATCATTGACAACGATTCCAAAATTAGTATGGGATATGGCAGATTGTTTTCTTACAAAGAATCCTATTTGGCTTGGATCGCTCTCAAAGATATGGATCAGGAAGGTTATCTGAACAGAAATGTTACTGCTGCTGAAATTGATGATTTAGCCAAAATCATGTTTTCATTGCAATCTGTAAATAACGCAAGCTTGATCGACAAAAACAGAAAACAACTCAGCCTCCTTATGCAGTATCTCAAGAATTCCGGGTTTGTAAAACCGGAAGCAGAAGCAAAAGCAATGGCTGTTCTGCTTGATACCTGGGAACTTGGTGAAAATTATAAATCATCTTATTATTACAATAATAAACTCTTCCCTGATAAAAGTTTTGGATGTGTTTATGAGGTTGAACCCTTTTTCAACTGGGCTGAGAGCAAAACGGATAATGATTACTACATGCATCAAATGCCTCCTGCTCGAACCAATACTCAAAACTACCGTTATACAGCAAATGGTTTCAAATTAGGATTACAAATCAAAAAACCTGTACACAATGTTTGGTTACTAAACAATAAAACTGATTTTTATATCGGCTGGTGTGATGTTAACTATCATCGTTCAAACTCTTTTAATACAAACACAGATAACAATGACATCTTCTGGAAACCTTATACGAAGGGTGTCTTAGATTTTTCCTTAACTTATTTTCCCGGGGTTCGAAGTATTATCACAACATTTTACACATTATCTTTTGAGGAAAATTTCCTGGAGCTTCCATATCACTCAACTGAAGAACACGGCTATTATAAAACGTATTATCAAGATCATCTTTTCTTTAAATCAGAAATCGGCATAAATGCAAACTATTTGATCAGTAAAAATGCCAGCCTCTCAGCACGTACAACTTATACTAATGATTATCGTAAATTGTTAGCAACTAAAGTCGCAACAAGACTCTCAAATTTATCTTCCTCCCTGTATATCCAATATACTCTTTTTTGATAAAAAAATATAAGGAACAAGAGGGTTGTCCCCAAAATACAAACTCTTCCTGGGCTGACGTGGGAGTCAGCCCCTACAATTACATACCACAAGAAACCCAAAACATTCAGATCTCTTCCCCTGTCCATGTTAGTCTGTGAAAGTCCGTGCAAGTCCGTGTCACAACTCTCAACTTTCAACTCTCAACTCTCAACTCTTCCCCCCCATTCCCCAATCTTTTTCATTGACAATCTATTATCAAATCTGAAAATCTTACTGAAGATAATCTTTGTGAGGATTTAATGTATAAACTTAGCTTCTCTCTTTTACTTTTCCTCTGTTTCAGCCTTCTGACTGCAGCAGATCTGCAGCAGATTAAGGTCACCTGGTCCAGGAATGATCATGTCCCCCTGAATATTAAACAAACTTCCATCATCTTTTCCTCGTCCATTCCAAATCTTAAATTCTTCGACTATTCCACTGAAAGTGAACTGGACAGCCTCCACTATGATCAGGAAAACAAAACCTATACAATCATTACCAGTTTGCATAAATTGCATTTAAGTATCAGGGCTAAAGACTTCATGGAAAAAGAATTTATCTGGCGTTTTAAAGATGCCCGTAAGATATACTATTCAATCGACCCGACTCCTTTGAACTGTGATAAGGATCCCGGGACTGTCCTCATAAATACTACACCCAATAATGCCAATATCAAATTTATGACCAAGATCACTAATAATACCTTGTCCCCTTACATTTTTGTGGGAAAAAATAATGAAACATGTAGAATTACTATCAGCAAAAAGAATTTTGAGACAATTGACACTACCTTTGTCGTTGATGGTACTAAATTCCAGGTACTGCATTTCGAATTACGCTCCCTGAATACAGTCACTTTTAACGTCAATTATGCACCTGCAAATGCCAAAGTATATCTAAACAATACCTTTGCCGGATTTACACCTTTGAGATTGAAATGGCCCAATGGATTGAAACCCCATACCAGTTATCAATATAGAATTGAGCGTGAATCTTGTGTTAGTAAATCAGGATCCTTTGATACCGATACTCTCTCTGCTGTAAATCTGACTGGAGAACTGGAAGAACTCCTTGTTGCCAGTGAAGAGCAGGTAGAGATTGAGCGTAAAACCATTATTTCCAGCCTTATCGGATGCTATCCCAACCCGGGATTCCCGGATTTTAAACCTGCCTTTCTCTACCTTAATGCAGAACCGGCAGTCTCTGTCCCCGGTCTGTTTGAATATAAGGAAATGTTTTCCCTGATCACGAATAAATATCCTTTTTATATTGGACTGACTACCAATATCTTTGGTCCTGTAGTAATCGCCAAGGATTTTTATACGATAGACTGGATGAGTCTGGGTGGTGTTTTACAGGTAGAAGCAAAAGACAGCAAGTATAAATCCTCTCTGGAAATTACCGCAGGCTATATCATGCTGAATGAACAAAAGAAAAATTACCACGGTAAAAGTGTAGTTTATGGAGAGTTCGGCGGTAATTTCTTAGTAGAAGCCAAGGATATCAACAAGAGCTGGATCCCTGCCGAAGTAAAATTTACTCTGGATTATGAGATCAGTAAAACTCTGTCATTCAACCTGATTGCAGGAGGATTCTTCTTAAATAACTCTAAGTATTTTGCTTATAAAGGCTGGTATCTGAAAGAGGATTTACTCAATTGGCAACCAATTTACGGAACTCCATATCCTGAAAGGATCAATCAAAAATTTGGTCTTCCTGAGAAATATAAATTCATGCCCTACATTGGCATTGGCATTAATTTCAAATCCACCCCTGACGGTAAATACCTCCTGGGGATTTAGAAATATGCAAAGAATATTATTACTCCTGATTCTTATTATATCAACTTCCTTGGGAGCAGAAATCCTGCAGGAATTCAAAATAACCTGCATGTTCACAAAATCAAATGATTCAGCCTATAAGAGGCCTCTTAAAATCCATTTTTTAACTACAATTCCTGGTCTAAAATTATTCGAGGAAAATAATGGGAAAGATGAAGCTCTTGATAAGATAAAAACCAAAGGATTTTTAGCACCAAACTATGATGCGAATGTTCTCTTTCAAATCCAAAATCCTGACTCAGCACTGACAGATCTGGACTCTCTTTGCTATGCTAGTCCTCCTTCAACCAGAGATAATCCCTATTTTAGGTATTCAGAAAATCTTTTTGCTGTTATCCTGAGAGCTCCGAATCATATGGAAAAGCATTTTGAATGGAGTTACAGTGATCTTAGTGATATTTTCTTCTTAGTTGAATCTGTTCCTTTCCAATACCCTCAGGAACCTGAAGCAATATTGCTTAGCTCTTCCCCATCCAACGCTGAGATCAGTTTGGGATTCAATCCCTTTAAAAAGTATAAGACTCCCTACACTTTTCACGGATCGCCCGATAAAATCAGAAAACTCACAATCAAACTTGACGGCTATCAAACAGTAGATACAACATTTTCTACAGCTCAAGATTCTTTTAAAGTGCTCCATCTTGATCTAATACCGGAAAAAAGAACTGAATTAATTGTTGATTTCGATCCAATACCGGCAGAAGTCTCCTTAAATTTTAAAAAAGCAGGGAATTCTCCCCTGCATTTATATGGGTCTCGTGCTCTTAAACAAAAATCCTGGTACTATTATTCTGTTAGTGAAAAAAACTATATCACCCATAGCGATCTGTTATATACAGATACCCTGTCCACACTTATTTTAAAAGGAAGTCTGGACTGGGATAAAGAAACATATGAGTTTAAAACAGATAGGAGCTTTTCAATTACCAGCTTATTTTTAGTAATGCTTGCCAAAAATGAAGTTGATTGTTATATCGGCTACTTAAATATTAAGAACAGAACTGCGATCTCTTTTCCCCTTGGTCACGAATTAGACAGTATTCATCCTGACTTGTCTGATTCCGTTCAATTTTACACAGGTCTGGGATTCTCAATACTAAGTCCAATAATAGTGAATGAAAAATTTTGGATCAGCAACCTATTCAATTATAAGATCTTTTGGCTTTTGCAATCTCCGGGAAAACTTCTGCAAACTCAGTTAACATTTAGAACAGGATTATCCTTTTTATCTGAGTATAGAGTTGAGTATAACAAAAAGGGTCTTATTTATGGACACCTCTATTCGAATCCTCATGGTTCTCACCTTTTTAAGGAATACGAAAAAAATACTTTTGTTCCTGCAGAATTTAATCTTTCTACTGATCTATATATTACAAAAAACTGGATTTTCTCTTTTAATGGTGGAGCTTGGTTTTTGTTAGATACTCATTTTCTCAATAAGGAGAAATTTTATTACAAATCTGAGATTAATATCTGGCAAAACGATATTAATGCCCCTACACCCCAAAGTATTAACAAAAAAATTTATCTTTCACAACAGTCTAAAATACTTCCCTACTTTGGGATTACACTTCGTTATAAATCTCCTGAGAATGGTAAAATGAAAGCTTGGTGGTTTTAGTATGTCCAAATTCATCATTTTATTATTCTTATGTGGTTTTACGTTTCTTAATGCTTCTCTCTTAAATGAAATAAGAGTTACCTGTCTTACTGAAGATCCCATAGCTGATCCAAACCCTGATTATACCTGTTTTAACTTTAAATCAGCAATTCCCAACCTAAGATTCTTTGATAATTACGATAATGAAATTTCTGCTATAAAATATGATAAATCCACTCAGACTTACCTGTATTTAACCAATAAAACATACGTAAAATTATATCTCAGAGCACCAGGTTATAAAGAGTACGAATTTTATTGGAAACATCATCACCCGGATGAACGTTACTTCGAAAATAAAGAGAAATGGTACAATCAGACATATCCCGCTATAAAAAAGATTCTGGCTGAATTGGATAGTATTCATCTGGCAAAAGCTCATAAAATCTTTTATACAGTTGAAGCAGTTCCCCTTTCCTGTGCTGCAAAACCAGGTACTGTGCTGATAAATCCTACCCCAAATGATGCAAATATCCGCATCATCCCTCCCGCAGAACTTGATCTGACCTCCGGAATCGTTTCCGGTAACCCTAAAATTACTTATTCTCTAACTATCGATAAAATCAATTATCACCAAGTAGATACCACCTTCACCATAGATGAGAAATCCTTCAAAATCCTTGATATCCAATTGCAGCCCTTAAAAAAAACTATTGTTTATTTTAACTATCTGCCCTATGGCTCGACTGTCTTTCTCGACTCAGATGAAGTCGGAAAAACTCCCCTTGAACTAAAATTAAACCCCAAAATGACCTATGCATATAAAATATCCCGTGATTTCAGAGAAACAAAAGAAGGATTCTTTGATACTGATACTTTAGCTGTAATCACTCTTGAAGGAGAATTAGATCGGGCTGAAATGCCCTCCGAAATGAAGGTAATGGGCTATGAGTATTCGAATATAAGAGGATTTCATGGTTTCTTTCTTCAGAACTATTTGATTGGCAATTTAAGCGAGTGGGATTTTTATACTCACTATATACAAATAGACCAACAGCCTTCAATAAGTCCTCCGAGTTTAATCAAAGGATGGGCTGCAAAGACCTTTATCCCTGGAAATAACAATATCTTTTTTGGCTGGGGTGGAAGTTTCCTGAACGGGTTTATCAGCAAAGACTTTTACATTTGTAACTTCCTCAGTTTGGACAATATTCTTATGCTGGAATCAACCAATACAAGATTTAACAGCATACTTACTTCCAGTTTCGGGTTAAACTTTCTGAACGAAAATATTGTTCGCAATTATCACAATCGAAATGTCATTTATGGCAGTTTTGTTACTTATCCGGATGGAACTGAATATTTCAAGCATAAAGAAAGGATTAACACCTGGATACCTGTTACCATAGATTTAACTTCTGAATTTAAAATCAGTAAATCCTGTTATCTCAGTTTCAGAGCTGGAGAAATGCTTTTAGGTAATAATCGCAATAATTATAATTCTACTAATAAATGGTATTATCGGGACGAAATCAAGAATTGGGAAGCATCTTTGTCTGTGCCTCAACCTCAGGCAATCGACAAAAAGTTTGGTCTCCCCCAGAAATACCTGTTTATGCCCTACATCGGCCTCGGTATTCATTATCGGTTTGGGAACTAAATCATGAAAAAAATATTATTACTTCTCCTTTTCTGTAATCTCCTTTTCAGTATCTTTACCCTACAGGAACTGCAGGTTACACCAATAAAGAATGATCTTACAAATAATTCAGACACATTCTATATTTATTCAACAATACCTAATCTCAGATTTTATCCCCGTGGTGAAACCTTTGAGTTCGATTATGTTAAATACGATTCACTCGAAGCTGTTTATGAGATCTATGATCCTGATATCACATACAGGTTCACGATCAGAGGATCGGGATTCGTCGAAAAGGAATTGCAGCTTAGGGGTTCAATAAATAATTATAAAGTTGAAGCAATTCCCTTAACCTGCGTCCAGGATCCTGGAACTGTCCTCATCAATACGACTCCTGCAGGTGCAAACATCTACTTTAAAACCCGTCCTTTTGGAGAAGAAACCTCTCCTTTCCTTTTTAAGTGGAAAGAAAGTAAAATTAATCGTGTTACCATCATTAAAAAGAATTACCAATCTGTGGATACATCCTTTGTAATCGATGCAAATAATTTCACAGTTCTGGATGTTACACTTGAGCCTCTTGTAACAAAGACAAAAACAATTACTGATCAACAAAACACGGTAGAAAATTTTACCGTTGATTTTAAACCAAGTGGATCTAATATAATTATTAACGGTGAAAAAATTGGCTATACTCTATTTCAAAGAAAACATTTTCTAACAGGCTTAAAGAAAAATACACATTATTCCTATGAAATCTCTAATTATCATTATCACACTTACACTGATTCTTTTTACACAGATACTCTGTCCACTATCAAACTTGAAGGCAATTTAGTGTATGATTCAACCAAATATTATACAGATAATTCGAATTATCGGCAATATTTTAATGGCTTACTAACCGGCTATGCACAGGTTCTGAAAATAGAGGGTAACTATTCTTTAACCTTACCCGGGCTTATAGAATATGGTGAATTTTTACCGTCTCAGCCAGATTCCAAGTATCTATACTCAGGTTGGGGATATACTATGGTAAGCCACATTACAATTAACAAAGTGTTTTGGATGGCTGACTGGCTTAGTATGAATAAGTTTATCCTTTTCGAAACTACAGATAAAAATATCAGAGCAAAGCTTAACTTTGATCTGGGGTTGAAATGGATGTATGAATTCAAAAAGGAGAAGAATGGTAAAGATCTGGTTTATGGTGAAGCAAGTAATAATCCTGATGGTACCCATAATTTTAGTAAAACAGATATCCTTGATTGTTGGGTTCCTGCAGAGGTAAATTTTTCTTTAGAAGCAAGACTGAGAAAAAATATTTACTTCACAATCAATGCTGGGGGATGGATTTTAAATCGATCAGGCTATTCTCCAAAGAAAAAATGGTACTACGAAACAGATATTACTGATTGGAAAAATGATAACACCTTACCATTACCAGCAGATATCAATGAAAATATCGGATTGCTCCAAAAACATGGCTTTCTTCCTTATATCGGTTTCGGGATCCACTATTCGCCCAATCATACTGGTGCAATGTGGAAAGGCATATAAGCACAACCCCGCATAGAATTCAGGAGAAACTAATGCTCTTAGATAAAACAAAGATCACTTACAAATGGGCGGATTCAGTAAAAGCTAATCTTTGGAGACAATCTCGACTCAATTTCCTTTGCTTGATATTGCTCTTCATTATCGTTTTGGTATCTAAAGCATGAAGAAATTAATATTGTTCCTTCTTTTCTTTAATCTCATTTTCAGTATCTTTGCTTTGCAGGAACTGCAGGTTACACCAATAACGTATGATCCCGGATATAATGCCAAAATATGTTATATTTATTCAACAATACCCAATCTCAGATTTTATCCGTATGGAGAAACCTTTGAGTTCGATTATGTTAAATACGATTCACTCGAAGCTGTTTATGAGATCTATGATCCTGATATCACATACAGGTTCACGATCAGAGGAACAGGATTCGTGGAAAAGGAAGGGCAGATATTTGGCTCAGACAATGAGTACAAAGTTGAAGCGATTCCCTTAACCTGTGCCCAGAATCCTGGAACTGTCCTCATCAACACGACTCCTGCAGGTGCAAATATATACTTTAAAACCCGTCCCTTTGGAGATGCAACATCCCCCTTTATTTTTAAAGGGAAAAAAGGCAAAATTAACAGTGTTACAATCAGTAAAAAGAATTATCATTCGGTTGATACAACTTTTGTAAGTGATGAAAATAGTTTCACAGTTGTTGATGTTACACTTGAACCTCTTGAAAAAAAAGCAAAAAAAATTATCGATCAACAAAATACAGTAGAAAATTTTATCGTTGATTTTGAACCAAGAGGCTCTCAAATAATACTAAATGGCGAATTCATCGGATATACCCCGCTGAAAATAAACAACTTTTGGACTGGCATCAAACACAATACAGATTTCTTTTATAAAATTTCTAAAGATTTTTATTTTGCAAAATCAGGTTCATTTAACTCAAATACTCTTTCCACTATTAAACTTGAAGGAGAACTGGAGTTTGATTCGCTTAAATACAAAAAGGCTCTTGCTCCATATGAAACAAATTCTCACAATTATGGATACAGTTTTATTGGATATATCTTTAATTCTCTTAAAGCAGGATGTTATTTTCATTTACTACAATCCAATCACACTAATACTTTGTCAATTCCTGGGTGGCTTGATGTCGGGGAATATGCTCCAATCTTGGAAAATACTAACACTCTTAATTTTGGGTTTGGATATTCAGTAATGGGCCATTTTGCAATTAGTAAGGATTTTTATTTGATTGATTATACAAATTTAAAGATTTTTCTATTTTATGAAACCAATAATAAAAGATTCAAATCGCAATTATCCTTAATTGGGGGTTATACAAAGCTGAATGAATTTAAGAAAGAATATCTTGGTAATAGCATCGTTTATGGAAAAACTATTATAAATCCGGATGGCTCACATATATTTGACCAAGAGAAGAACCTGGATAATTGGGTACCTGGTGAGATTAACTTCGCTTTGGAAACAAAACTGTTTGGGGATTTATCTTTAAGTTTAATTGCTGGCGGATGGTTTATTACAAATTCAGATTACTCATCTAATAAGCATTGGTTCTATCAAACTGAAATTGACAATTGGAAATACAATAATTCTAATCCAGAACCCGACAGAATAAATGAGAAAATTGGGTTATCCCAAAAATACACTTTTTTCCCATACATTGGTATTGGGATTAATTACCAGATTGCCACCAAAGGACATATGGCGTTCGGATATTAGGAATGAGTTTATTTTAAAACTTCAGGAGGAAACTAATGCTCTTAGATAAAACAAAAATCATCTACAAATGGGCAGACTTAGCAGATATTGATCTGCTTTGTCAGGCTCGTATCACATTTTTAAAAGAGATCCAGCATGAACAAGACCCGGATAAAGAAGAAATGCTGAAGCTGGAACTCAAAAACTATTTTACACAGGCTCTGTCCGACCACTCCTACCTCTCCCTCATCGCCTATTATGAAAATAAACCTGTCGGGTTCGGCGGTATTGTCATTCAGACTATTCCCGCCAGTTTCACCATCACTAACGGCAGACTGGGTTACATTCTGAATATGTTCACCTACCCGGAATACAGAGGTAACGGTATTTGTACTGAAATCTTTGAACGTCTGATCTGTGAAGCCGGAGCCAGAGACGTGAAAAAGGTTTACCTGCATGCCACACAGGACGGAATCGAAATCTACAAGAAAAGAGGCTTCAACTCTGATGGCTGGCCGGAACTGCATTTGTCTTGGAACGCCGGCTTAAGCTGGTAATTCTGTATGCTTTAGCTTACAGCCTCCTGCTTTCTAACCACTGTGTATTATTGACGCGCTTACGCATTAGATTTACCTATATCGCTGATGGCCGGACGCAGTATGATTGATGATGGGTTTTCATTATAACGTCATTAATAAAATTTGTAGCCATGTTT
>CAYQPF010000017.1:0-55061 GCA_964419225.1 uncultured Candidatus Cloacimonadota bacterium
TCAAGAATTTCCCGGATCATTTCATCCAGTGCTTTAGCCTGCTTCACGATCTTCTCAGTAAAATCATTGGTGTTGGGAAATACCCGTTCTATTAACTGGGCAGTTAAAATTATTACAGTTATGGGAGTTTTAATATCATGGACTATCTTGGCAGCAGCTGTACCAATGGCAGCCATCTTGTTTTTCTTCAATAGGGTATCGACTATTTCCACAAAGCGTTGGTTCGTGGCCCTGAGACGATTCGAAATTGTCTTGATCAAATGGAATATCACTCTGGGATGTTCCAGACATATTTTCATGAAATTCTCTTTCATCAAACGAAGAGTCTTAATATTAGCATGTGCTTTAGCAGTTGCAGAGCGCGGACTTTCGTCCACCAACGACATCTCACCAAAGTACTCCGGTGGTGAAAACAATCTTAATTCCGCTTCAGTGGAGCCATCTTCATCAAGTTTCTTGATAATTTCAACTTCACCTTCAATCAGTATATAAAAGCAATCACCTATCGTTCCTTCTTCAAAGATGATGTCACCCTTGTTAAACTCAGCTAACTCAAAAAGGTTGGCAACTTCATCTATCTCGACTTCGTTTAATTCGCTGAAAAAATCAACATTTCTGATGATAGAAATTCTATCCATGATTTACTCCTCACTTTAGTTATTTCAACTCTAACTAAATACAATATTTCTGTCAATTTAAATTAATTGAAGTAGCAAAAATTAATGTTTCATTTGCTGTATAAATGAAAAAAACTGCCTTTGAATTAACTTAACTATTGCTCAAGTCCATAAAATGTAACGATTGTTTCAACAATTCGGACAAGATACCGGTTTCGCTGAGTTACTAACAACTTCAAATTTAATACCTTACATTAAATACTATAATAAGGTTAAATATCTTGACTTGAAAATATATCTTTGCCAAATCTGGCTCAATATTTTTAAAGGAGTGGAATCAATGCAGAAATATTTCTTTCTCTCTCTTGTTGTGTTATTCTTCTTAGCGACCTCACTTGTCGCACAGAACATTTTTAATGACGGCTTCGAAGCCGGTAACACTGATCAATCTACTACTATTTCAGGCTGGACTCAGGCCACAGGTGCTGGCACATACTACTGGACTGCCAACTCATCATTGACAAATTATAACAGAACACCCAGAACAGGCACCTGGAATGCTTTTTTGCACTATTCAGGAAATAGCTGGTTGTTCAAACAAGTAACTCTTACTGCCGGAACAACTTATACATTCAAAATGTATGCTCGTCAGGATGGAGCAACAGCTTCCAATGCATCCATGGAAGTAAAATACGGTACTGCCAATACTGCTGCTGCTATGACAAATAACGTGATAACTTCCACCGGGATAATAAATGGCGATTATCAATTAATTAGTGGCTTATTTACAGTTGCCACAACCGGTACTTATTATATCGGCATACACGGAATCATTAATGCCACTCCCTGGTATATCTCTTTAGATGATATCAGTCTGGATGTGGCGGCCAACATGACTTATACATCATGTACAACGACTCAGAATAATACTGCAAATGTCAGTCCTAGTCAGACTAATCAGGAAATACTCGGCATACAGGTTGTGACTTCAGGTCCTCTAAACCCGATCAGTGCTACTTCTTTCACACTTAACACAAATGGTACAACCTCAGCATCAGATCTTACTTCTGCAAAACTTTACTATTCAGGCACAAACAATACTTTCAGCACAGCTTCACAATTTGGGACAGCTGTGACTAATCCCAACGGTACTTTCACATTTACCGGTAATCAGGCCTTATCAGAAGGAACTAATTATTTCTGGCTGGCATACGACATTTCTTCCTCTGCTGCCAGTAATGATTATATTGATGCAGAATGTACTTCCATTACTGTTGCCGGCACTCTGCGAACCCCAACCCTTACTGCCCCCACCGGCAGAAGACAAATCAAACTACAGGTATCTATCGGAAATGGAACATCTACACAGAGTTATCCATTTAACACAGTTTGGGGTTATTCACGTTTTGCCTCTATTTATAAAGCTTCCGATTTAGGAAACACAGCCAAAACAATTACTCAACTGGCTTGGAATGTAGCAACTGCTCCAACCGTTAATGCACCGGTAAAGATCTATCTCAAAGCAGTCACAGATACAGTACTTACTGTGCAAAACTGGGCAACTTTAACAACAGGTGCAACGTTAGTTTATAATGGAACTGTCAGCTTTACTCCAACAGGATTATTTTCATTAAATCTAAGTTCATACTTTAATACCAGCAGTACAGATAATTTAATGATTCTGACTGAAGCAAATTACGGCGGATCTGGTATTGCCGGACCTACTTTCTATTATACAACTTCTACAAATAGATCTGCTTATATAACTCAGGATACTACGCCACCAACTGGAAATCTAACTCTCTCCAGTAACAGACCCAACATTACTATCAGTTATGCTAATCCAACCAATATGATCTACACTTCCTCAACTACGACTCAGGACATCACCTCCGCGGTTATGGCCGGATCTGTCAATCAGCAGATCATCGGGATTAACATAGTTACAGACGGATCTCTCAATCCTATCCCTGTCACTGCCTTTAATCTGAATACCACAGGTACGACAAATAATGCCAATATCAGTAATGCCAAACTTTGGTTTACCGGAACAAGCAGTACCTTCGCTACAGCAACACAATTCGGCACAACTGTCAATTCTCCTTCCGGCAATTTTGCCTTCTCGGGGTCATCTGCTTTGAATCCCGGAAACAACTATTTCTGGTTGACTTACGATATTGCCGGATCTGTAACAGAATACAATGTTGTTGATGCACAATGTACTCAATTAACTGTGAATGGTGTTAATTATGTGCCTGCAGTGACAAATCCTGCAGGGAACAGATCTTTAAGAAATCCCATGAACGGAATATACACGATCAATCAAACCGGCACCGGATCAAGAAACTATCTGTCTTTTGATGCTGCTATCGCTGATTTGAATCTTCTGGGAACTAATGCTGCCGTAACCTTCAATATTCCGGCAGGGCAAATTTTCCCTATTACAACTCCTGCTTCACCTAATAATTATGCTGTAAAACTGTCCACAACCGGAACTGCAGCAAAACCTATTATCTTCCAAAAATCAGGCACAGGTGCAAATCCTATCCTCAATGTCACAGGGACCTCCGTTTCCACTGATGCCGGTATCTGCCTGTATGGAACAGATTATATTACGATTGACGGACTCGATATCATTGATTTAGGCACTTCCTCTACCAATTATCTGGACTATGGAATCTATTTAACAGGCCCGACAGATAATAACTGTAATAATGTTCTGATTAAAAACTGTAATATCGATCTGACTAAGGCTAACACCAGTTCCAAGGGCGTATATAGCTATTCTTCCGGCCCAACTGTAACCGATAATGCCAACTCCAACAACAAATTCTACAATAATACCCTCCAGGATGCTTATAATGGCTACTATTTTACCTCTTCCAGTACAACTATATATGACTCAAATAATGAGGTCGGCATAGTTACCAACGGGACAAGTACTATCACAAACATAGCCTATGCAGCAATAACTTATTCCTACCAGGCAAACATAAAATTGTTCAATAACACAATTTCCAATGTTGGCAATACAACAACTAATGTTTATGGTATCTACAGTGGTCTGGGTTCTGCCAATACTGCCGATATTTACAACAACAGCATTTCCGGTCTGACAGGCACCTATTCCAGTAGTATTTATGGACTTTATCTGACTGCCGGAACAACACATAATATCTATGGCAATAACATCAATACCATCAGCAATACTTTGGGATCTGCTTATGGTATTTACATTGCCTCCACAAGTTCAGTAAATAATATTTATAAAAATAGCATCCATAACGTTTTATACAGTGGTGCAGGTTCTTATTCAGCCTACGGGATCTATACAAGTACAGGAACCACTCATAACATCTACAATAACTTCATCTATGATATCAAAGCACCTGTCTCAACGGCTACAACCGCTGTAGCAGGACTTTACCTCAGTGCCGGGACAAATGTAAACACATACTATAATACCATTATGCTGGACTATGCAACAACCGGTTCCGGGGCAAACAAGAGTGCTGCAATCTATGCTTCAACCTCACCCACAACTATTGATCTGAGAAATAATATTTTCATCAATAATGTCAATCTCTCCGGAAATACCAGCTCCTCAACCAAAGCTATTGCTCTTTGGAGATCAGGTACTGCCACAACAAACATCAGTACTACCACCAACAATAATCTTTACTATGCAGGTGCTCTTAATGGTGTTAAAAATCTGATTCATTATGACGGCACAAATATGGATTCCACCCTTGCTCAATACAAGACAAGGATGGGAACAAAAGATCAAAACTCTTATTCTGAAGAAGTTCCCTTTATCAGTGTAATAGCTCCCTATAATCTGCATGTGAACTCTTCCATTCCTACTCAGGTGGAAAAAGGTGCCCTGCCTGTCTCAACACCATTTGCCATTACGGATGACTTTGATTCTCAGGTCAGAAATACCACCACCCCGGATATTGGTGCGGATGAAGGTGCCTTCTCCCCCAATGATATTACACCACCCAGCATTACCCTCACAGCTCTGGGAAATACCAGTCAGACTGCCAATAGGATCCTCTCTGGTGTAACGATCACCGACCAAAGTAACATCGATTCCTTCCGTAATAAACCCAGATTATACTTCAAAAAGAAGAGCAATGCCAATGTTTTTCTGGGAAATACAAGTGCGGATAACGGCTGGAAATATGTCGTTACCTCAAGTAATACTTCTCCTTACAATTTCACGATCAATTATACCCTGTTAACATCTCTGCCTATAGTTGGAGATACTATCCAATATTTTGTTATTGCGAAAGATAATGCTCCTGTGCCGAATATTGGTGCTTTTCCCTCAACCGGGTTCGCTGCAACTTATACGCCTGCAACCTATCTGATCAATATTACTTCCGCCCCTACAACACCACTTTCATACAATATTGTTCAGAGTATTGCCGGAACAAAAATAGTGGGCGGAACCACTCCCGATTATATCAATCTGAAAACAGCTTTTAATGACATTAATGCTAAAGCACTCAGCGGTAATTTGACTCTTTCCATTGCCGGAGATATTACTGAAACAACTCAGGCAAGTCTGAACCAGGTGCTGTCTGATGGCGGTACGTTCACCATCACAATTAAACCTGCCGCTACTCTGAATCCAACGATTACCGGATCCTTCGCAGGTGCTCTGATCAACCTGAACAACGCCGATCATGTAACCATTGACGGCTCAAACACAACCGGAGGAACTACCAAAAACCTGACCATATGGAATAAAACAACTGCAGGACATGGCGTCGGGATCACTAATGGTTCTGAATATTCAACAATAAAAAATACTAAAATTAAGGGTAACAGTAATTCTGCAACCTCCTATGGTGTTTATGTTGCTGGTGAAAATAACGATAATGTAACACTGGATAACAACGAGATTAGAAAATTCAATCAGGGTATTTATGCCCCTGGTACAAGCACCACAATTCTTAATGATTATCTTACCATTTCCAATAATAGCATTGGTGATGATATCGACAGTTTATCTGTAGGAAACAAGGGCATGTATATTACCTATGCCAACAACCTTAACATTACAAACAACAGACTAAATAAAATCATTGTCGGTAACAATCCCAAAGGCATAGAAATTGCCAACAGCAACACTGCTATTGTCAGTAAAAACCTCATCCATAATGTAACTTATAAAAGTACTTCCGGGTATGGTGGAAAAGCTATTGATTTTAATAATTCCAATACTGTTACCATAGATAATAATGTTATTTATGATATTTCTGGCGATGGTTATAATTCCTTCTCCACTGACAATATTGTCGGAATTAGATTACTCGGAACCGGTACTAACTACAATATTTACTTCAATTCAATCAATCTGTACGGCAATATTTCCAGAACAAGTGCAACTACTGACAAGAGTGCCGGAATCTACATTGCCTCTACTATCTCTGGAATCAATCTTAAAGATAATTCTATCGCCAATTCTCTTGTTAATACCAGCGGTGTTGCCAGATCCTATTCTGTCTATTCTGATGCACCCGTTTCAGCTTTCACCTCCAACAATTACAATCTCTACTATTCCTCAGGTGCTGAAGCCTGGTTAGCTCATATTGGAAGCACTGATATTTATTCTTCCCTGGATTCTCTCAAAACTCTTACGGCCATGAATCAAAATTCTCTTTATGCCAACCCGGCTTATGTCAGTGATACTAATCTGATCCCGAATAATGTTTCTCCCTTGTATCATACAGGAACTCCCTTGTCTGGTTTTGCTACTGACTATACAGGATATACCCGACATGTTTCCACTCCTTCCATAGGTGCATATGACCAAAAAGATACCGGCCCTATCCCTGTTCCTATGATCTCCTTTACTCCAATCAGTAGTCCCTGGATGACTACCTCTGCTACACTGAGCAATGTAACCATCAACAACGGCAATACAGCTCCAAATGTCACCACAAATAAGCCCAGAATCTACTTTAAGAAATCGACTGAAACAAATGCCTTCGGAGCCAATACCTCTGCTTTCAATGGCTGGAAATGGACAGAGACCACCAATACCGTTAATCCATTCAGTTTTTCTTTTGATTTCACTAAATTAACCTCTGCTGTTGCTCCTGGAGATACCCTTCAGTACTTTGTCGTGGCTCAGGATCAACTCACACCGCAACCTTATGTTGATGCTTATCCTCGTACGGGCTTTGCTGCAACTTCTGTCGGTAGCATTACTACAGCTCCAACAACACCATACAGGTTTTCTCTGGCTATGATTTCCTACACTGCTTTAGGTGATACCTGGTTAACCTCAAATATGATTTTAAATAATGTAACTATCACTAATGGAAACACTGCTCCCAATGTAACAACTGCTAAACCAAGAATTTACTATAAAAAAAGAACTGAAGCTAACGCCTTTGGTGCCAATACCTCTGCTTTCAACGGCTGGAAATGGACTGAAACAACTAATACTTCTAATCCCTTCAGTTTTACTATCGATTATAGTAAATTAACCTCTGCTGTAGTTCCGGGAGATTCTATCCAGTATTTTGTCGTAGCTCAGGATCAACTCACTACTCTGCCTTTTGTTGATGCTTATCCCAGAACTGGTTTTGCTGCAACTTCTGTTGCAAATATCACTTCAGCACCAACAACCCCTTATAAATATGGCATTAAGATGACTATTCAGTCCTTCCCGTACATTACCGATTTCGAAACCTGGCCTCCTGCAAACTGGGATATTTCCAGCGGTACCAAACCTTGGGCTCAGTATGTTCCCACCACCGGTAATAAATCTGCTTATGCCAACTACTGGGGTTGGACTGCAGGCTTTTATGCCAACTTAACTTCCACCTATATCAACCTGAGTTCTCTCACTAATCCTGTTCTGGAATTCAAATGGTCACATTTGTACAGTGCAACATATCCTACCGACTCTCTGAAAGTTCAGGTATCCTTGAATGGTACTAACTGGACTAATGTCTGGGCCATCAGCGATACAACCTTCAACTCCCACGATGGAGCAGGAAATACAGCACCCGGTACTTACAAACTGACCAGCATCAATCTCTCCGCGTATGCCGGAACTGCAATTCAGATCCGATTCTATGCCCGTTCTGGTTATGGTCCAAATCTCTATCTGGATGATATAACCGTTAAAAATGGTGCTTCCTCTCTGACTGCCCCGGTTGTTCAGGTAGTAAATAATACTTCGGGTAACATTGTTCTATCCTGGCCTGCTGTTCCGGGAGCCGGTTCCTATAAGATTTACCGCAGTTCTGATCCCAATGCTGTATTCACCTCCTGGACCTATATTGCAACTATTTCAGGATTAACTTATTCATATGTACCTACCACTGGGAAAATGTTCTTCAAGGTTACTGCTTCCTCTGATCTACCTGCCAGATCTGCAGTTCCTGTTAACACTTCCAAACAGACAGGATTTGATGTAGCAAAATAAATTCCTAAACTATAACACAAAAGGGCTGACTTCTTCAAGTCAGCCCTTTGCTTTATCTAAAACATTGGAATTTATTGTCATGAACACCAAGGATGAAAAGGGGGAGTGTTAGTCATGAGTGAATAGTCATGAGTCCTGAGTAGAGTGAAAACCTATTAGCTACATACTAATAACCTAGTATTTGCCTGCGGGTTTCAATAATTTCCCTTTTCTCTCATTAATAATTGATAATTAATAATTAAATACGCCTGCGGGTTTATGTTTTTTTTACCCTACTTCTATATAGTCCATATTGTCCATCAAAGTATTTCCCAGCCCAGGCACCAGGCACTAAGTACCTGCTTTAATCGATTGCAGAAACTCCAGCAGAAGACTGATATTCTCGTCTCCGCCAATTTTATACAATACTTTGTTGCCGTCTCTCTGGAATTCCAGAATATCGTTTTCCTTAAGGATCTTTAAGTTCTTGGAAACATTGGGCTGTGATATTTCCATCTTGATAGTTATCTGTGTAACACTACAGCAACCTTCGTCTTTACAGCACTCCTCTGATACATGATGTAATATTTTCAGTCTGGTGGGATTCGCTAAATCCCGGCATATATCTGCCAACTTCTCATAATCCCATTCTTTCTTTACATCAGCCATTCTGTCTCCAATTCTTGCAATATAAGGGCAGGCCGTAACCTGCCCCTTAGTATTAATTATTTTTCTTCCGGTTCACAATCACATGCACTTCCCTCAGGTTGTGCACAGCAATCTTCCTCTTTAGAAATAATAACCTTACAACAGGTTCCCTCTGTCAACACAATTTTTTGTACCTCACACTCTGTTGTGCATTCACAGTCATCTTTTTCACCTGTAGATTCTCCGGTACTGTTTACTGTTACTGTACAACAGCCATCTTTCTCAGTCACATCAGTTTTCATTTCACATTCCACACAGCACTCCTGTCCTTCAGTCTTAACTGTCTTCTTGATTTCAATTTTACAACAGGTTTCTTTGCTTCCTTTATCAATTTTAACTTCTGCTTCTGCACAACAGGTTACATCTTCTTTACCCTCAGCTTTAGCTTTAACTATTTTAACAACTATGTCCTGGCACTTTTCGCTTACTAAAGCTCCATCTTTACTCTTGCATACTATCTTCATCATTTTAATTCTCCTTTTTATATTTTTTATTTTTGAGATACTTTCCGAGATTGAAACTATATTTGTTAAAAATTACGTTACAGGAGGAGGCAGATCATGATATTCACCGGCAAAATAAACCCTGGATCCAGGCACACTGGCTTCCACCATATATAGAGCTAAATGTTTCTTATTTAGTTTAAACTCTCTTCCGGTAAACTCTGAACTCATTATGCCTCCTCTGGTATATATCACAATAGATATATACCATATATGGCATATTCCAAACACGGCATATGTTGTCAAGAAAATAAATATATTTCTTTGATTTCTTTTTGCGTCGTAACAAAACAATCAAACCTGGCAAACTTTCGAATTTTTATTTAACCAGACAATGCAGTAGAAATTAATTGTCTGGTTGAAGCTATTGAGCTTAGGAATTAGAGCCACGGAACATGGTAATGTGGTTGGATTCTCGAGTTGTTTTGCCAGCAAAAAAAGGCATGGTGTTGCCATGCCTTAGGTTATTATCGATCAGGATTATTTTATTTTGCCTGCATTTGCACTTTTTTCCGGTTTGAGACCTTTCTGGCAGGAGTCACATCATCCAATTGGGCTCTTACAAAATAAAAGAACTTTCCATGAACGGGACTTACTTTGAACCAGGGGACAGCATTTTCGGTGGTGGCAATTAAAGTGGCATCGGCTCCGTTAGGATCTGTCCCACCGTATAAACAGAATCTGCTTACATCAATCATATAATTATACCAGGTAATGTACATTTTATCTTCAGAACTTAGATATTGTATGTTGACATTAACAATAGGAGGAAGACAGTTCCAGCAAGCATACATGGGTCCCATGGAATTAAACTCTATTTCATTCAATTCTGTCACAAGCTGATCATTATCCACTACAGCATACATACTCCAGAATGTAGTAGCTCCTGGATAAGAGATGTTATTGAAGAATACGGAAAGGGTATCTCCTGCAGCAAGCCCATTGACAATTGAGTAGTAATCACCCCGGATATTTGATTCCGGAACAGAGGGAGAATTTTTAAACAGATCAACATAAAAAGGCTGTGTTACATCGGCATTACCGGTATTTTGCAGCAAAACTCTTACATTCAGCAGATCTGTCGATGTCAGCACAAGCTTATTCCAGGCAACCATCTGAATTCTCAAATCAGGATAATCATTAGGACCTAAGTGGGGGAAAGCTACTTGCAGAAATTCTGAGTTTTCAACTTGCGGAAGGTCAAAAGACAAGCTTTCACTATCCCAATCAAAACTCTGCTGAGCAGTTAACCATGAATCTGAGGCAGAAAATCTGTAGTAAACATATTCAGGACAATATCCCAAGTTATGATTGATGTAGAGATTAGAACCGGAAAACATATTTCCTGTAAAAGTAAATACATAAGCTGTATTGGGCATACCTGTATATTCCGGATCCCAGTTAACCTGCATGGAAATATCTGAATCGTAGGGCAGAGGATAAAAATAGAAATAATTATAGAATTTCCAGACAGGTGCCGGATTGGCCATTTTGGTCAGATTTACAATACCTTCTCCGGAAAACGCTGTTCCTCTGGTATAGAAATAATCATGATCTTTTTTCACAACTCTGATATTTTCCACTGCCAAATCACAATACTCAAAATTGGCATCAGTATTAACAGCATGAAAACCGAAATAGTAGGTATCAGTTATTTCAGGAATAAATACTGCCGATCCCACATTACTTCTGAAATGTTCATTTATATTGTTAACCGTTAATAAAGTGGTATTCATAGCCACCGGATCGCTGGAATTTCCTACTTTTACTTCCAGATACTCCGAGATATTTAAACCAGAAAAACTACCATAATTGAAATTCAGATTATAAGCTACCCCAGCTTCCAAAGTAATAGGAGGCATAAACATCCAATCATCCATTTCTGAATAATATGCACCGATATAAGCTGCCATATCCTCTTCTTCGTAAGTATAAGAACTGACAAACCAGGTTGACCAATCATTATTATTATCCACAATATTCCAGTCAGAAGAGAAATTCTCTTCCGGGAAGTTTCTAAAAGACACAAAATAGGGAATTTGATTGACTATTGGATCCGAGGTAGTTCCAAAAGTACTTTCATAGATAGTGGGACAATCACCAAATTCATTAAACGGAGTAATATACCAGGAATACCAGGAATCAGAATTCAATAAATAAGGAATTTTGTAAGAGTTGCCACTCTGCACGGAAACCAGATGATTATTAAAAAATACTTTGTAGCCAGAAGCCTCGGGATTGACTTCCCAAGTCAGAGTGAGATCCTTGGCCACACCCTCTTCCTCTTGATAAGGAGATAATTCTGTGCAAGGTAAGGGCGGTAAATCTGACAAAGTGAAAGAGATATTATCCACAAACAAATCATACGAGTTTCCCGGATTTTGATGTTCACTGACAAAAGCCAGTCTGATCTGCTCAGCCCCAGGATAATTATAAATATTACATTCCACATGGATAGTTGTGGTATTAGGCATGGTTGAACCACTAAACTCCTTGAGAATATTTTGTGTAAACCACATAGAACTGTTATAGCTGTTAACTGCAACTAAAAAACGATCATCACTTTCAAAAATTCCAGGGTTAAAAGAATTACCAGTAGCTGTAAACCCTAAATCGAATTCCATTTTGACATAACGGTTATTGGAATTCAGAGGAGGTGTTATTAGCCAGTTATAGCCTGGTTCATAAACCTGAATTTTGGCAGCTTGGTTTATACCTGGTTGATTGAGATAATCACCTACTATCCAAGCAGAATTGGGAGTGGTAGTAGTATAATAATCCAGGGGGCCTGACGCTGCATAACTCTGCCAGTTGACCGGCATGGTTGGACTGTCAAAACTCTGAGTATATGGCAAGTTCAGGGCAGGATCAGGAACAGTGGTAAATTCCCATTCCGGTCCTGCTATTTCCTGACTGCCGTTAACGGTAACCACTTTCCAGTAGTAATGTCCATACTGCCATTCAGAATAGTGGTAATAATTGTTGTAATAGACTATCTCCCTGTCAAAGATATTATAATTTCCAGGAGATGTTCCTATACTGAGCAGAAAATAGTCTGCAAAATTAAACCCGCCCCACAGAAGACCGGTATTAATCGACACATTTGTTTGCTGATCGGGGGGATCAGGATAAGCCGGGACTCCATCCACAGTGGTAAATGTGTAAACAGTACTGGTCGGAGAATTCTGAGAGTTGGCATAGGCAGTAACTGTCCAGTAATATGTAGTATTAAATAAGAGTTTTTCGGGTTGATAGGAACTTGTATTTCCCACATTCAATTCGTTCAGAATATTGGTGGGAGGATTATCTGTCCCCAGGGAAAACATGTAATAATCTACTGCCGGATTATCGCCGAACCAGGAAAATGTTTCCAAAACCTGTATTCCAGTCGCCGAATCCGCAGGACTGCAAAGAAATACCGGAGCAGGGGGATCAAGATCCCTGTTGTTGAGCTGCTTCCCTTTTGTCGAAGGATTTAAATCATTTGTTGTGGTAGCAAAAATTACAGTGACGACACTTGTTAATAAAACCCCAAAAAGCAGAATTTTCCGCAAATTGTTACCCATAAGCCCTCCTGAAAAACATTTTTTTGTTTATAAAGCAAAATGCAAATCATTGCTGATTTGCGAGTATCATACCAGTCAACCCCTTAAAGGTTATTATCTCAACACACCCTTCACCTGCGGTGCTACCCCACTTTATCGAGATAAAATAGTGTTTCAGCTGCCGTCAGGGCAATCTTGAAATGACACTGATTTTGATCAGATTTTACTAAAGATTGTTTCTCTTGTCAAGAGAATCCAGGCTGTTTACTGATTTTTCGTTGCTGAAAATTCTTCCAGCCTCATTCCAAATCAAACAATCTTTGTACAGGTAAAAGATCTTGTTTAAAACACTCCCAAACTATAAGGACATCAGCAACAACTGATGATCACTGAAAAATCTATTACAATAATCGTAATTTATTGAATTATCTTTAGTAATTTTAGTGCTCATAAATAGTAATTTTTTAGGTGATCTTTCGTAAAATATGTCTCGACACATTGCTATTAGGCAATCGGTGTTTCATTTTGGGCACTAAGGCACTTTTTTTGAAAACCCGATGTCCATTTTTCAATAACTTACGAACATGAAACTGCTTTTTTGTTTATTTCCTTGTTAAGTGTTTCTATTCGAGCAAAGAAAAACCCGGATTATGCAGTAACCATTTGCTGCACAAACCGGGTCGGACATTAAATTAACAGTAAAACAATAGTGCAATTAATGAGCCAATATATTTCTCTATATAAAAAAAAGTTCGATTTCCTGCCAGCTTTACTTGGAACGCCGGCTTTAGCCGGTAATCCTGTATGCTTAGCTTACAGTCTCATCACTCATCTCTCTTTCTCTGCTGCCAACTGCCCTGGGCAAATGATTATTTGCCCCTACAAATCAGTGGAACGGTTATGAGCCGTTCCCTACAGCTCATCGTCACAACTTCACTCGTCACACGTCACTCGTTACTATTTCATCAACAGCATTTTCTTGATCTGACTCTTCCCATTGGCTGTCAATTTATAGAAATAAACACCGGAGGAAACAGGTTTTTCTGAGCTGCCACGTCCTTTCCATGTGACATCATGTTTCCCGGCAGGCATTGTTTCGTTGACCAGATTGGTCACTTTCTGCCCTTTGATATTATAGACTGAAAGTTCAACTTTTGCCTGTGCCGGTAAATTGAAACTGATCGTTGTTTCCGGGTTGAATGGATTGGGATAGTTATTATTCAATTTGAAAGTTGTCGGAGCATTGATTGGATTATCAGTACCTAAGGGCTGGATATTGATTTTCTGGATTTTGATATTCGAGTAATAGTATTCCCTGACATATTTATCATAATTTATGTAAAATCCATGATCATTTTCATGATTTTCAGTCCAGGCAAGATAAACAGTATTCATATCCACGGGTTCAACTATAAGATTATCCTTTATACTATTAACCAAACTCTCAAGAGAATTGCTGAGTTGCAAGCCATTATCCCCGGCTAAGACATTCCCCTGATCATCAATAAGATTAAAGTCTAAATTGGTATGTATCGGATTATTGATCTCCGGATTCCCTCCGTCATCGAGAAAACATGTTGTATAACCAGGGAAACTGCTGATCTTTAAACGGTTAGAATAGATATAATTATAATTATCCGGAAAAATCATTTTGTTGAATTCCCAGAGAGGAGTAACCTGAGTTCCATTGATCGTATATTTCTGGAAAGTTAGATTAAACCTATTATCAGAAGTGAAAACTTCTAAGCCATTGTTCCATTGTGTATCAAGAACATTAGACAAAGGAAGAGCATATCCTCCTTCCGGGAAAACAAGATTACCTTCGGTATCTATTTTTTGCAATAGTACTTGATTAGTGCTGGTATCTGTATCATAGTCTGAGCGGGTGAAGATAATACCCTCCTCTGTGGCAAACATTTTTGTATATGGCTCATAATAATAATTATCTTGACCTGTAAAGATTGTGTAACCCTCTTCAGGCCAGGCAGGATCAAGATCATAGTTATCTGTAAGTTTAAAAGCCTTGTATGTAGCAATATTAGTGGAATCAAAAGCACACAGAAATAGGATATTGTTTTTATAATCCAACATACGATAGCTGAAATTAGGATTATCCATAACATAATGCCCTGTTACAGGATAAGCAACTGTATTGCCGGTAAGTCTTTGAGCTCTAAGTGAACCTGGATAATTAGCACTTTCCCTAAATAAGATAGATGTGTAGTTATTTTCTTTGACTATTAACGTGAAAAAAAGATCATTGGTAGATTGTTGACAGATTTTTTTACCTGGATTACCGGAAGTATTCACCCCACTGGCATCATATATTTTAGCATATAATCCACCATTGTCTGTATTAGAAAAGAATCCGTAAATAGTAAAACCTTCGGCCGCATTTTTAGTTACTTTGACATCCAGATGAATTGCTTCACCAATTAGTGTCCCTGAAGTCAGGGGCGTCATATTCCCAATATTATTAATTTTTCTAAAATATAGTTTTTGCATAGGGACATCATTACTTATAGCATTGTACTCTCTCCAGATCACAAAAGCATGATCTGAATAACCAACCAGAGAAATCAATTGGGCAATATTGTTATTGCAGGTAACTATTTGCGTAATTGGTCCCAAAGAGTTTCCGCTCAGATCACAGGATTTAGTATTCATGTATTTACCAGCATTATCATATTGAATCCAGGTGTAAACAAGATGATCTGAAACATTAACCAGATTAGGGCAATAATCGGTTTCATAGCTAAATGTTTGCAAAGTATATCCTGCAGCACCCAAAAGTAATGTGCCCTCTGAATTAATTTTTTGCAAAACAAGTTTACGGGAATCTGTATCATTAGTGGCACATACCACATAGAAAATATCATTTAGCATTTCAAACCCGGCTAATCCATCAACAGAACTCTGAAAAAGATTTAGGGCTGATGTTACAACACTTCCAGTTGAATTTATTTTGTTGTATTTACAAAAGCCAGTTAAATTATACCCACCTAACTCACTTACGAGAATTATTTCTTCATTTTGAGAGTTAACATTATTGAACAAATACGGATTTGAATTAGTTAAAGTTTGAACAAACACATCCTGGGCAAAGACAGGTATTCCCGAACTGTTAATTCTTTGTGTATAAATTCCGGCTAAGTCCCGGGCATCAACCCAACAGACATAAAAGCCTCCCTGATTATCTGCTATTACTTGCAGCTTAGCTTTTATTGACGCAAAATCAGACACAACCTGTTCCTGATAAATGACTGTACCTGAATTATCCAGTGAAGCAGAAACAATTGTACTGGATGTTACGTCACTTGAGTTGTTTAAATAGACAATAAAAATCCCATTTACTGAGTTTTTGCATATTCCATAGTAGTCAGAAGAAATAAAGATACTTTCATTGACTACAGTCCCGAATTCATTCCATAAAGCATTTCCTGCAGAGCTAAGATGTTGAGCTCTGATTTGCTTAATATTGCTGTTATCAGGTATTGATCCCCACGTCAAAAAGACTCCTCCATTATCATCTGAGATCATTTTTAGGGAAAATGTTAACTCATTTTGACCATTGACAACAACACCTTGGGGTGCCCATAAAAGCTGCCCCTGGGCATTGATTTTTTGCAGAACTAATTGAGGTGAACTATTATCATTCTCATATGCATACCAGGCGATAATGTAACAATTATCTGAAGTGGCGACTATTTGAGGACGATCTTTAATCATTTGGTCCTGATTTACAAGTAAGGGTTGATTGCCCCAAGGTGTATTTCCCTGGACATCTTTCATTTGGGCATAAATATTAGTACGATCACTGTCAACTTTTGACCAAACATAGACAACACCATTGCTTTGTGCAGCAACAGCATTGCTCCAAATAAAATCATCTGCCTGTCGAATATTTTTTTCTTCACCCCAAGGCAGGACATCGGTTTGGGCGAGGATTAGACCCAGGCTGCAAACCATAAGACACAATAAAAGAATCCGTTTCATGCTTCCTCCAAATTTCTGGTTTTTGAGCTGATGCGAGCATTACTCCCTCAGCTCATTATTGGTTAAAACGATTTATTGGTCAGGTTCCCCTTCCTGCCCTACTATTCATCTCTCTTTCTTTGCTGCCAACAGCCCTGGGCAAATAATTATTTGCCCCTACAATTCAGCGGAACGATTATGAACCGTTCCCTACAGCTCATCGTCACACGTTACACGTCACTCATCTCTCGTCACTTATCTCTCTTTCTCTGATGCCAACAGCCCACTGCCCACTGTCCACTATTTTACCAACAGCATTTTCTTGATCTGACTCTTCCCGTTGGCTGTCATTTTATAGAAATATACACCTGAAGATACTGGTTTATTGGTACTGTCCATACCTTTCCATGCTACAGAATGCTTCCCGGCAGGCCTAGTTTCGTTGACCAGATTGGTAACTTTTTGTCCTTTGATATTATAGACTGAAAGTTCAACTTTAGCCTGTTCCGGTAAATTGAAACTGATAGTTGTTTCGGGGTTGAAAGGATTGGGATAATTGTTATTCAACTTGAAGGTTGTAGGTTCATTGATTGGATTATCTGTACCCAAGGCCTGAATATTGAGTTTTTGGATTTTGAGATTAAAGAAAATGTTATCCATATGAGTTTCATAATGCATGTCTGACCAGGCCAGCCAAACAGTGTTATCGTCTGATGGTAACAGGAAAATGGATTGTAAAACTTCATTATTAGGACTGATTTCCAAACCTGTGTTTCCAGCATAGACATTTCCTGACTGATCAATTGTATTGAAAAGAAGGAGATTCCTGAACCAGGGTAGATTGGGGTCGGATACAGAATCGATAAACAGCATTGAATAATTACCGTAATTCCTGATCTTTAAAGTTCTCAAATCATTAGTTTCAATTGAAAAAACAGGATAGCTTTGATTATTCCAAAGAGGTGTGACTTGATTTCCAGTTACTTCAAACTTACAGACCTTGATATCAAGATTGTCCTGATAATATACTTCCAAACCATTGTTCCAGTTAATCTTAAACCACATGCCATTATCGATGTTCAAATGATATCCGCCTGGCTGAAAGACCAGATTCCCATTATTATCAATTATTTGAACAACAATGTTGTTTTGAGAGTTATAATAGGAACTGTTGGCAAATACAGTACCTTGTTCTGTTTGGCAGAAAACCGGAGTATCATCAAAGTTTCCCGGGAAAAGTTCATATCCTTCAGCAGGGCAGGAAGGATCGAGGTCCATGGTTTCAGTCAGCTTATAAGCTTTGAAATCAAATAAACCGTCATCACGATTTACTTTTACAAAAAGAATATTATTTTTGAAGTCTAATAATCTTGTATTACCATCAATATTATCAATTACAACATGCCCCATTGTACTCATGACTAAGTTTCCATTCACTATTTTTTGAACTCTTAAAGTGCTTGTGGCATCGACCATGTCAAAAGTAGCATAAAAAATCGAGTATTCTTCATTATTATTTACTGCTAAAGTAGAGATCATGTAATTGGCATTTGAAGTAATAAGTTTTCCGGGATTTCCCCAAAGATTAATACCTTGGGAGTTATAATACTTGGCATACAATTTTTCGAAAGGATCTGTACTGGAGAATAATCCGAATATGGTAAAACCACCGGAACTGTTTGGGGTTACCCGAGGAGTATAGTAGTTTGCTGTCGGTTGATCAATTAGTATTTCATTACTCATATTACCCAGAGCATCAACTTTTCTGGTGAACCATTTTTGATATACATCATATACCTCTTCTTTCCAGATAGGAAAACTTTGATCCGGGTAACCGATCACTGCGAGTATGTCGTTAGACCAAAGGTTGGAACTTGATTTTACGGAAAAAGCTGGGCTCTGTGAAACTCCCTCAAAATTGCAGGTTTTGAATCTTAAGGTACTCTTTTCATCTAATATTTGAGTCCACATAAACACCAGACCATTTGCTGTATTAACCAAATCAACCCGGTTATTCCCGTTGTTTGGCAATGGTAAAAGTACTATGCCATCTGCACCAAATACTTTTTCCCCGGAGGAGTTAATTTTTTGAATCACAATTTGAGATTCAGTAGTGTTGAATCCACAGGCAACATAAAGGCAGTTGTCAGTCATGATACTGCTCGCTGTTTTGAAAGTGTATGGACTACTAAAAATACTGAGGTCAGTAAAATCAACGACACCGGAGGAATCGACTTTACTGCATTGGTGTAAATAAGCAGAACTTGTACTGTTATATGTACTTGTGACTATATATGAGTTGTTCTGTGCATCAATGTTGATGGAAAGACCCTGCATTTCATTAACAACAAGTTGAGAAATAGTATCTGCAGACCAGACTTGCTGTCCATTCTGGTTAATCCGTTGAGTATAAATCCCTAAATCACCTCTATTGTCATACCAACAGGCAACCAATCCTCCCTGATTATCCCGGGCTATCTGAAGATAGCTCTTCAGGGAAACTGCGTTACTGACCAAATGATCCTGAAAAACAAAACTCGCATAGGAATTTATGGAAGAAACCAGGATTTGATTCTCCGGATCTGAGCCGGTTTGATAAACAATAAAAATTCCGTTTTGATTATTTCTACATATCCCAAAATTATCAGCTAAAGAACTGGTAGAAATTATCAAAACACCTTCAGGATTCCATTCTGTATTTCCGGCTGCATTTAGATGCTGTGCTCTGAGATCTTTCGCTGCGTAACTGTTGCCGGTGTATAATGCATAAAAAAAGCCGCCATTACTGTCAGCAACCATTTTTAAAGAACAACCCAAGAATTCCTCTCCAGTTACATTCATGCCCTGTGTTAACCAGACAAGTTGCCCTTCTGCATTAATTTTCTGAAAATACAAGGTTGGAACAGAACTGCAGAGTTCAAAGGCTAACCAGGAAATAACAAGGCAATTATCTGAAGTCTTGATAATTTGAGGTCTTTCTTTGCTCAAATTATCCTGATTAATCACTACAGGCTGAGCCCCCCACAGAGTATTACCATTAATATCTCTCATTTGAGCGTAAATATTGTTGCGGGAACCGTTGACTTCTGTCCAGACATATACGACATTGTTACCCAGGGCTGCTGTGGCATTATTCCAGGTAAAATCATCCGCCTGTCTAAAGGTCTTTTCTTCACCCCAAGGCAGGACATTGGTTTGAGCGAGGATCATTCCCAAGCTGCAAACCATAAGACACAATAAAAGAATCCGTTTCATGCTTCCTCCAAATTTCTGGTTTTTGAGCTGATGCGAGCATTACTCCCTCAGCTCATTTTTGTTAAAACGATTTATTGGTCAGGTTCCCCTTCCTGCCGTACTATTCATCTCTCTTTTTCTACTGCCAACTGCCCTGGGCAAATGATTATTTGCCCCTACTGGATCCTGACACCTGGCACCTGACAACTCTCAATCCCCCCCTCTCTTCGTAAGAGAGGGGACGGGGGTGAGTTATTTTCCTCATCTCTCGTTACTTGTCACTTATCTCTCTTTCTTTGCTGCCCATTGCACACTGCCCACTATTTCATCAACAGCATCTTCCTGATCTGGCTTTTTCCATTGGCAGTCATTTTATAGAAATATACACCGGAAGATACTGGTTTATTAGCACTGTTCATACCTTTCCATGTGACAGCATGCTTCCCGGCAGGCATAGTTTCGTTGACCAGATTGGTCACTTTCTGTCCCTTAATGTTGTAAACTGATAACTCCACTTTTGCCTTTGTTGGTAAACTGAAACTGATAGTTGTTTCCGGGTTGAAAGGATTGGGATAGTTGTTATTCAGTTTGAAGGCTGCCGGAGCATTAACCGGATTGTCTGTCCCAATTGGCTGCATATCAACTTTTTGAATTTTCAGATTATAGAAAATATCATTTCCAAAGCGGGAATCAGACCAAGCAAGCCAGGTTGCATTATCTGTAGTTGGTGCAAGATTAAGACTGCGGCAGATTTCCCCGCTTGAACTTATTTCGAGACCGCTATCACCACCTAAGGCATTGCCCTGTTGATCAATAACATTGAAATTTAAGATACCTACTTCCGAACTTACAGGATTATCTGAATAACCACCAAAAATAGTGGTATAATTACCTTTGTTCTGAATTTTCGGAGTTGTGTAATAATGACAAACATTGGAGAAAACCTGAGTGCTTTGTCCGTTCCACAGAGGGGTTATCTGATTACCATTAATACTGTATTTAAAAACTTTGAGTTCAGTATCTTCATAACCATAAACTTCCAGTCCATTGTTCCAATTGAAATCCTGCAGGTGGGATACATTAACATTAATATGAGCACCGTCCTCGGGAAATACCAGATTACCGCTGTTGTCAACCAACTGAACAACCACATTATTCTCAGGATCATTGTAGCATTTTGAAACAATCAGAATTCCCTGTTCAGTTTTTTGAAAATAGGGAGGATTTTCCCAGTAAGAATGTGTGATCTCGTAACCTTCTGCAGGCCAGGACGGATCAAGATCCATTGTTGAGGTTACTTTGTAAATTTTGAACACATATTGACCCAGGTCATCCGGAGTACCTACCAGAAGAATATTGTTTTTAAAGCCAATCACTCTGGTACTCATATTAATATTATTCAGAATTACATGGCCATTCCATCCCAATGCAGACTGGCCATTTATGATTTTTTGTGCTCTGAGCGAAACAGAAAAATCAGGTGTTGTTTCAATTGAAACATAAATGATAGTGTAAACCTCAAACTCATTGATAACAAGAGTACTCAGCATAGTACTGGCATTTGTGCTGATAAGTTTTCCTGGTTCACCCCAGATATTATTTCCTTCTGAGTCGTAGTGCTTGGCATACAAATTCGAGTTTGGTTCTGTTTCCGAGAATAAACCGAAAACAGTAAAGCCTCCGGATGCATTTTTTGTGATTCGCGGTGTATAATTAGAATGGTCTGTATTTATTAAAGTGCCTATTTCCTGAGTATTCATATTGCCCTGGGAATCAACTTTTTTGAAGTACCATTTCTGATAACTGCCATATTTAATTTCACCCCAGATGGGAAAACAGTAGTCAGGATAGCCGATGAGTGACACTATTTTGCTTTCCGAAATATTTGTACTTTCTTTAAGGATCAACAAGGGGCTGATTGCATTTCCACCAGAATTTGTAGATTTGAACATTAGACCGCTTTTCTCATCCACAATTTGCATCCAACTAAAAATCAAATCAGAAGAGATGTTTTTCAGACTCACTTTATAGTTACCATAATTAGATATAGTTTGAATGTTAAGTCCCAAGTCACTAAATTGCAGATTTCCTGTAGAATTAACTTTCTGGAGAGCTATATTAGATTCATACCCAAATTGAGTAGTTGCCTGAATAGTGCATGCTGCATAAAGCATATCATCAATTAAGATACTGCTTGTGGTTTGCGAAGTTGCAGGATAATTAAACAGATTCAGTTCAGAAAAAATCACAAAACCAGTGGAGTCAATCTTGCTGCATTCATGCAAGTATTCTAAAACAGAACTGTTATCCTTGTCCGTTACGAGAAAAGCATTGTTTTGTGAATCAACAAGCACTGAGAGACCTTCCAACTGACTATTGACAGAATTAACAAAAACATCCTCCGGAAAAATCGGTTGTCCGAGTTGATTAACCCGTTGAACGTAAACTCCACGGGTGTATCTTTCATCCAGCCAGGCAGCATAAAATCCGCCTGTATTATCCTGTGATACAGTCAGATTACCTTTAAGTGAAGCATAATTGCTTATAATCTGATCCTGATAAATATAATCAGCTTCAGGATTCAGGGCAGAAGCTTTGATCTGTTTTTCAGTACTGGAACCAGTTTGATAAACGACGGTAATTCCATTAGCAATGTTTTTGCAGATTTCAAAGTTATCTACTTGAGATACATTTGACACAATTAAAGCACCCTGAGGATCCCAAAGATATGTTCCGCTTGAACTTATATGCTGGGCTTTAATGCCATGAATTCCGTTAACTAACGAATAACTGGCAAAATAAACACCACCGTTATTATCCGGAATAAGGCGTAAATTGAAAACATATCCCTGTTGATCACTAACAGGAATCCCATCGGCAGCCCAGAGTATTTGTCCCTGAGCATTGATCTTCTGTAAATATACAACTGGAGCCCAATTGTTTAGTTCATATCCATACCATGAGACTATAAAGCAGTTGTCAGAAGTTGTTATTACTGTCGGTTCTTCTTTGTTCAAAATATTATCACAGATGGCAATAGGTTGTGCACCCCAGATGGAATTACCATTCGCAGCCCTCATTTGGGCGTAAATATTGTTTCGTGACCCACTTACTTCAGCCCAGACATAAACAATACTATTATCAAGCTTTGTGTCAGTAATCCAAGCAAAATCATCCGCCTGTCTAAAAGTCTTTTCCGGGCCCCAGGGAAGGTAGTCTGTCTGTGCCAAAATAGCACATACCCAGAAAATTATCATAGTCAATAAAAATAACCGTTTCATATATCCTCCTATATTAAATCGATTAATTATTAAAAATATCATATATGCAAATACCGTTCCATAAAATTAATTTACGCTAATTTTTCTTGACACCACAAATTCCAATGAGGAATTTATGATGCTGTTTCAGCATTTTGCATTACAGCTATTACGCTACACACCTTAAAATTTCGAATAATTTCTATTTACAATGCACCAACACTTCATGATCTTCAAAGGTTGGCAAGCATAGAGTATTAATGCAATGTTTGTTCCAAATTATTATGATTAATAAAAAAAAACATGTATAAATTTAACAGGTAATGAAAAAGGGCTTTATCATGGACTATGCTATAAAGGTTGGCAGGATGATTCGAAGATCATGTTTCTCAAGAGCTTGCAAACTAAAGACGTAAAATAATAAATATAGTGAGTGAGTTTGTAAGTCATTCAAGAGCATTAGCTTCAGCAAAATTGTAAAGATTCTACTGCACAGTTCGGGTTAATTTGTCTTAAAATTCCTGAATAGTTCTCACAGAGTTCATAAAAAGCACAGAGTTAGAGAAAAATAAGATATTTCGCAATATCAATAATAAAAAATCTCCCCTAATTAGTATAATTCGAGTAATTCGTTGACAACCCTCTCGAAAAAGCGAAGTATAGGACGTTTAATAGAACGCGGATTAACACGGTATTCGCTGATAATCACAGATATTAATTAAAAATCTCATTTGTATAATTTGCATAATCTGTGGTTTGAAATCTCGGAAAAGTGTCTCGTTTTACATGGGCAAGCTGCCCATGCTCCCAGAAGACTCCCGACTTATGATTGCGGGCTCAAGACTTTTCAAACCCTAACTGTGCAGTAGAATCTTTCCAATCTGGTTGAAGCTAGCGAATTTGAAGGACTTACAATCTCACTCACCATATATTTATTATATAACCTCGTTCGATTGCAAACCTTCACTCTTCACGATCTTCGACCCAGTATGCAAACCTCTACTGCACAATCCGGGTTAAAGTTCTTCCCCATTTGTGTCCATTTGTGCTCTTACATTTGTGAACATTGTGGTTAAATACTCCCAAGACGCCCCGCCCTGGAATATCTCTCAGAGTGTTGAAGAGGACATTCTTGTCTGTACTCCATATTTTTCTCTTGACTGAATAATTCCTTATATCATAAATACTTCTACTGAAGATTGTGAGGTAGAAGGTGAAAAGATTACTTTCTTTTTTGAATAATGAGATTATAGATAATTTGATTCAATTATCTTTAGTTAATTTTGATTTACCAGTCTATTTATTTGGCTTGGAAAATGATGTTATAATTAAACATATCACACCTCCCTGGGAGGAATATCTTTACAATCTTCCGGAAACTGATTCTTCCGGAAACAAGAATAGTGCCGGCTTTTATATGGAAATCGGGGTACAAACAGCTTTGGGTTCAAAGGTACCCATTCAGATCAAGTGTCAGGAAAACCTTTATTTTGTAGCTCAGCCTGTTATCAATGAACAAACAGTTTGGGGTGCAGTATGCTTTTTTTACCTTCTGAATGACGATCATTGTGCAAAAGACGAGTTAAAAGCTTTGGATGGAATATCTGTCAATGACTCTGAAATAGTCAAAAAACAGTTTCAAAAATTGTCCAACATTCTGGGAATCAGGATGCAGATGGGTCAGGACTGCCCTGAGACAGAGTTAAAATTAGCACAGGACATTCTCGATAATAGTATTGAACCCACATTTAGAATCAATGAAGCAGGTATTATTGTTTATGCTAATAAAGCTGCAGTACTTCTTCTTGAAACTGTAAACAAAAATAATTCTGAGACTAAAATATGGGATTTAGATCAGAGTTTAACTGTAGAAAAATATAAGATTTTATGGGAAATTCTGAAAAAGAACAATTTTCAAACAGAAGAAAGTGTTTTACCTGAGAAGGATAATAAAAAAACATATCTGGAAAAAACATATTTCCTGATTAATTGTGGAATAGAGGAGTATTTGGTTCTCGTTCTACATGATATCACAACCAGAAAAGAACTGGAAATGGATCTAAGTGCAGCAGAGAATCGTTTCAGATTATTCATGGAATATTTCCCAGGTCTAACTTATATCAAGGATCACGACTTAAAAATAGTTTTCGTCAATAAAGGGTTTCAGACGCTTTTAGGTATTTCTTCTGAAGAAATTATAGGCAAAACCAATCAGGAAGTTTTTCAGGGCGAGTTTGGAGCGAAGATCAATCAAGAGGATTTACGCGTTTTAAGAACAGGAAAACCTCAGATTTTAGAAGAAGTTTTTGCCGGCAAGATCTGGAAGACATATAAGTTTCCTATGCTGGATAAAAACCAAAAAGTATTGTTGGGCGGAATTACTGTTGATATTACAGATCAGAAAGAAGCAGAAAAAAGAAATATTGATTTACAGCATGACCTGAATCAAGTCAACAAAATTGACACTTTGGGAAAACTGGCTGGCGGTATTGCACATGATTTTAACAATATGCTGACCCCGATAATTGGAAATGCTCAGATCATGGAAATGGATCTGCCGATGAATCATCCAAATCGGAAATGGATTCAGGAAATTATAAAAGCATCGGATTGTGCCAGAGGTCTCACCAGACAACTGTTGGCTTTCGCCAGAAAACAAGTTTTGGATATCAAACCTCTCAATTTAAACAAAATGATTCAATGGTATGAGAATTTGCTCAATAGGACAATCAGAGAAAATATTACAATCCAGACTCATCTTCAACCTAATTTGGAGAATATTGAAGCTGATGAAGGTCAAATGGAACAAATCCTCCTGAATTTAGCTATAAATTCTCAGGATGCTATGCCCGAAGGAGGATTACTCACTATTGAGACATCATCTGTGACAGTGGATGATTTCTTTATCAGAATACATCCTGAGTTTAGTCCGGGAGATTATGTAGTATTAAAAATCTCAGATACCGGATGCGGTATTCCTCAAAATATTATTGAGCACATTTATGATCCTCTTTTCACAACCAAAGAGAAGGGTAAAGGAACCGGTTTGGGTTTATCAACAGTATATGGGATAGTCCGGCAGCATAGAGGATACATTCAGGTAGAAAGTGAAATAGGAAAAGGTACAACTTTCACTATCCATTTCCCTATAAAACCCGAGCCTAATCAAAGCATTCCTGATTTAATTTCTACATCTTCTGATACAGCAGGAAACGAAACAATTTTAGTTGTTGAAGATGATGAAAGAGTTATGGATATTATGGTGAATATTTTGGAAAAGAAGGGTTATAATGTACTGCATGCGTTGAATGGTAAAGAAGCAATGCTGAATTTTTCGGGGCATAAGATAGACCTATTGGTAAGTGATTTGATCATGCCAGGGATCAATGGTAAAATATTGAGCTTAAAATTCAAAGAGTTGCAGCCTGAACTCCGAACAGTTTTTGTGTCAGGTTATTCAAATTCCGTACATGGGATGCATAATTTTTTAGACAAATACGATGAATTTATCCAAAAGCCCTTTGATATTGATGATTTTCTCACAGTTATACGTAATGTTCTCGATAAACAACCCAGGTAGGAATAGGATGAAAGAAATACTATTTATTGATGATGAAATAAATATCCTGAAAAGTGTCAGCCGAATTCTGAAAGACGTAAACCCGGAGTGGAACATAAGTTTCAGCAATAGTCTTGAAGAAATTATTACAAATATTAAATTGTTTGATTTGATTTTTATTGATATAGCCATGCCTAAAATTAACGGACTGGATTTTATTTACAAACATGCTGAAGAAATTAACAAAGCAAAGATTATAGTTATGAGCGGAATGCAGGATAAAGATATACGTGCCTTAGCTTTAGCAGGAGGCATCTATAAGTATTTGGAAAAACCTGTTTCCAAAGAAACTCTGATCAGTACAATCACCGAGTTTTTTGCCCGCTAAAGCAACCCGACTCCCCCAAATTCTCAATTGTCAATTCACTCAGATCTCTTCTCCTGTACGTGATAGTCAGTGAAAGACCATGTTAGTCTGTGTTCCGAATAGTCTTTGTCCAGTCCTCAACTCTCAACTTTGCTCCGACTTATGACTCATGACTATGCACTCACGACTTTCCTTACGATCTGACCAGCACTTTAAAAGGTTCTCTAATTCCAGATTCACTTTTAGAAAAGTTCCTCAGATATTCTATAGTAGCATATGATATTTCCTGACCTTTGGAAATAACAGTTATCCCTTTTCTTGTTTTAATATCTTCATTCGTGATCATATGTGTAGTTAATTCTTCTACATAGACCGTTTTGGACATAATCTCCACTTTTTCTACAGGTAAATTGATGAGGATTTTGACTAATTCCTGATTATATTCATCAGGTTTTTCGCTAAAACTCTTTAAAATTTCGTGTTTTAAACCACCTGACATAATTCTTGTATCATAATCAATGACCACCTTCAGTAATTGAGAACCTGTTACAATGTTATTGTGAACTACTTTTTCGTAGCTTTTCATAGGTTTGTTCTGACTGCCGATCATGAAAGCCACGGGTTGCAGTCTGGGTATTGTTGAAAGTAATTTTCTGCCAATAAGTGGATGTGAATCAAACAATTCCAGTTCAGATGTATTTAGTTCCATATTTGAATTGATTTTATTAAGGATTTCCGGAGGGAGAGTCAAACACCCGATTTGGGATAAAAGAGCTGATACCTCAAATTGCCAACCATCTTCAATTCCCATTTGGGCTACTATACTGCGGACATAGCGTTGGATTCTGGATGCTTTATTAAATATGGAGGGATTAAGGAGACTCATCAGGTCTGTGAGTAATTTAATACTGCCATTGAATGTTTTTTCCAGTAGTTCTTTTTCTGCATTCACTAATTGAAATTGGCGAATACCTGAACTGACGATCTGGGCAAGAAATTCTATTTCAATGGGTTTGGTCATAAAGCGAAAAATGTTGCCTTCATTAACGGCATTGATGGCAGTTTGGACATCAGCATTCCCTGTAAGCATCATTCTGATACTTTTGGGAGATATATCCTGAACTTTTTTAAGGAACTGGATACCATCCATATTGGGCATACGCATATCCGCGACAACAACCATGAAAGGATCTTCCTGTTCTTTAATCAGTGCCAGACCTCTTTCTCCACCTTCTGCAGTTTCGACAATAAAGTTTTTTCTCAATTGTCTTTTGAAGCCCATCAGGATATTTATATCATCATCAACAAACAATACTTTTTCTATCATGTTTCCTCGTTAAGAGAAATTTTTTTTCCACTTGTCGTAATTTTTCAGAATTTTAATTTTCTTAAAATCATTCCCGGTAATAATTGGTTTTCCAATTGAGGCAGCAGGATTGGTTTCAATTTCTATTTGATTTGCTGCAAAGACAAAACAAGCCGGGGAGAATTCTTCAGGTGGAATATGCAAATAATCATGGTGAAACAGGACAGCTTCGATAATGGAATTTTCAAATCCCCAAAGTCCCATTAAATATGCACCAACTTCGCAATGTGAAGTATGGAAGAATTTTCTTTCAGCAGAAAGCATATCCATAACTCCGGTTTCGGCATTTTGAATTACTTCTTTATAGGTAACGGTAAACTCATTTCCCATGACCAGTCTTCCAATATCGTGCAGCATACCGGAAATATAGGCATTGTCGATTATGAGTTGAGAAGCATTTTCGAACTGAGCAATCTTTTTAGCAAGATTGGCAACATTGATCGAATGATTCCAAAGCCGATTCAATCTGAGACTGGCTACCTTATCTGTCTCCATCTGGCTGAATAACCCTAAAGACAGAACGAGAGTTTTAACAGTTTCAATACCCAGAATTGTCATCGCCTGAGTGATATCTTTAACATGCTGGCTGACTCCAAAAAAGGAGGAATTGACCATTTGCAGTATTTTTGCTGACATTCCCAAATCCTGAGCGATAATATCTGCAACTGTTTTTATTGAGGGATTTTGACTCAGTAAATGTTGAGTTATTTTGTGATAAAGCAGAGGTAAACTGGGCACATTTCTGATCTGCCCGACATTCTTTTTTAATCTCTCATCCGATAGAATTTCCCTTACTCTTAGAATTCGCTCAACAGTGTTCTTTATTATATCCGGTTGAGTTGGTTTGGCGAGATATTGGTGAGCCACTCCCACGGAGTTCATAATGATATTTTTATCAGCAAAACCGGACAGAATTATTCTGACAGTATCAGGATATTTTGCGGCTATCTTGGTAAGAAGAGTCAATCCGTCAGTTTCCGGCATTCTCATGTCAGAGACAATGATATCGTAATGATTTTTTTCGAACAGATCAAGAGCTTTTTGACCAGAATCTACAAACTCCATATCCCACTCTTTTCGCATGGGATGGAGCATTCTTTTTAAACCATCAATAATTTTTATTTCATCATCAACGAAAATGATTTTTTTCACTTTAACTCCTGACAGGTAATTTTATGACAAAAGTTGTTCCAATTCCTACAATAGATTCAAAGTTAATTTCTCCCTGATGTTTATTAACGATGATTGAACGTACTATGGGCAAACCTTGCCCTGTTCCTTTACCAACACCTTTTGTAGTAAAGAAAGGATCAAAAATTCTGTTTCTGATTTTTTCCGGAATTCCCGGCCCATTATCTTTAATCCTGATAATTATGTTTTCTTCAACTAAGGCAGTGGAGATAGTAATCAGACCCAGTTCGTTTTGATTCGCTCCAATTACATCCTTGATGGCATGTACAGCATTGATGATAATGTTCAAAATAGCCTGATTGAATTCACCGGGATAACATAGTACCTGAGGTAAATCCTCCTGAAAATCGGTTTTAATATCAGCATAATATTTCCATTCATTTCGGGCAACAATTATAGTACTGGAGATTAGATGATTTATATCTGATAAGACCATGTCTTCTACCCCTGGATGTGAAAATTCTTTCATTGCTTTTACAATGGAGGAAACCCGCTCAATACCGTCGAGAGTTTGATCCAGTGCCTGAGGTATTTCCTTAAGGAGATACTCAAGATCAATTTCATTCTGATACTCAGTTACTTTGTCAATATCTTCCTGGGAGAGATTATCAGCACTCAGCAGTTTTCCATACATTAACATCAGGGTACTCAGATCACCGAAAGAATCTTTGACAAACCTGGTATTATCCCCGATGAATTGGGTGGGAGTATTAATTTCATGAGCTACTCCGGCGGCAAGTTGTCCAATTGATTCCAATTTCTGAGCCTGCATCAAGGAACTTTCCATGATTTTGAATTCAGTTACATCTTCTGCTATGATAAGAAAGCCCCCCGTTCTGCTGTAATCTTCATAAGGAGAAATACTCAGGTTCAAATAATGGATTGAATCATCTCCGTTTTCAATTTCGAAGGAATTTAGAACGATTTTTTGTTTTGTTTCAAATACTTTGCTGATTTCTGTTTGCAGTTTCTCGTTAATCCATTTAGTGGGCAATTGAATGAAGGACTTGTTTAGAACTTCCTTGGCAGAAACATGGAAAAATTTCTCAGCTTTATCATTCCAATAAGTTACCTTATTTTCAGAATTAACCAGAATAAGAATAGAAGTAATGGAATTAAGAAGATTTTCATTAAGTACATTTGCTTTACGCAGTACTTCTTCCATCAATTTTCTGTCAGAAATGTCCAAAATAACACTGATAATACCACCTACATCTCCATTATCTTTATAGAACAAAGCCATGTAATAGATCACATCTGTTATATTTCCCTGATTATCAATGATCTTGGATTCAAAAATTTGGGTTTTCTGGGTAGTAATCAATTCATGTTTACTTCTTTCAAATATTTCTGTATATTCCGGAGTTATTATATTTAGAGTTTTTTTACTGAGGAATTCTGTCTTGGGCTTGCCGATAAGTGACTCAAAAGCAACATTACAACCGAGATAAAGACCATTTATATCCTTATAGTAAACAGGACTGGGAATGCTGTCGATCAGGTTTTGCAGGAAATTCAGCTGAAATTTGAGTTCTTCTCTATTTTTTTTGGAAAGAGCGATATCCTGAATATTTCCATCCATCCATTTATAATTTCCATCGCCATCATAGACTACTTTAGCATTCAGCATAATCCAAACTGGAGAACCATCCTGTTTTTTAAACAGGATTTCTCTGTTTCTGATGAATCCCAATTCGATAGCTTCTTTGATGATCACTTTTCTTTCTTCCGGGTAAAAATAGACGTCTTTTTCATTAGTTTTCATAAATGCAGAAAGAGTAGGATATCCGAGAATCTGAGCCATAGCAAGATTTGCTTGTAAATATCTTCCCTGCTCACCCCCGGTATTTCTAAATACTCCCACATTTAAATTTTCCAACAAGGTTCTATATGCTTCCTGACTTTCTTTTAAAGCTTCATCAGAACGTTTTTTATCTGTAATATCAGTTCCATTTAAAATACTAAATTCCATTTCACCATCAGGTTTTCTGATAAAACTACTGCTCCAGTTAACAATTCTAATCCGATTGTCTTTTGTTCTCCAGCAAGCTTCCAAAGGTGGCATTTCTTTGCCCTGACACATGCCCTGATAGTATTTTTTTACATTCACGAATTCTTCAGGAAGGAATAAGGTTTCCCAGAAACTCAGGAATTTGATTTCTTCAAATTTATAACCACTGACCTTTTCACATGCTTTGTTAAATCTGATCATATGGCCCTGGGAGTTAAACACAATGATCAGGGAATTTAAGGTATCAAAAATAGCATTACTGAAAGAATTCTCCCATTGGAGTTCTTTTTCAATTGATTTTTTCTCAAGAATTCTTGATAGTTGTCCACATGCTATTTTCACAATATCACATTCTTCCTGCAAAAAGATCTCAGCACCTTCTTTCATGGAAGGACCTGAATAATAAACACGGATTTCGCCGGTCAATTTTCCTTTGATGCTGATGGGAATGATAAAATTGAAATCAGAGGTTTTAAAGTCTTTGGAATTGTACAACTGTGAGTCAAACTCAATCTGGCAATGGGTAAAAGTAGGTTTTCTAAAAGCGAGAGGGATAATATTAGCAATTTCGAAAAGTACAGATTCAGGCGTTTGATCTTTTTGTTCGAGTATTTGATAGATTTTAAACAGTACTTTCTGTTCTTTGATCTTATCCTGCAGGACTTCAGTCTGTTTTTTCAATTTTGTTTCAGCTATTTTTTTTTCGGTTATATCTATTGCTGAAATGAGAATTTTGCCGTAATCGTTAACAGATTCCGGGGGGACATACCACTTGAAACTGATAATTTTGGAAATACCTTTCAGCGTCGTACAGAAGGTTTCTTTCTCTAAGAAAAATCTGTTTTCTGAAATTGCCAGTAATTGCTCAATAAAAAGATTTTCGTTGGCATTGGCAAAAATCCGGGTAATGTTTTTCTGCAGATCTTCAACATCGTGAGCTTGAAATATATCCAGTGTCGTTTGATTTACATCAATGAAGCGGATAGTTTTAAGAATATCAAGCATGGAAGAACGGTGAGTTTCCAGATAAATTCGCAAATCTTTAATATGGTAACTTCTGAGTTCATCAACATATTTTTTGACTTCAGTATAGTCCATATACCATAGCGAAATTGGAGAGTTTATAAACAGATCCCTGTATTTCTTTTCATTTTCTTCCAAATACAATTCTGTCTTTCTCCGTTCTGTAATATCTTCTTTATTAATCAAAAAGTGGGTTACTTCACCATTGTCTCCGGTGATGGGAGTGATCGACACCAGTTCCCAGTAGCTTTCATCATTTTTATTCAATGATAACCATTCTCCATGGTATTCACGTCCCTGCAGAAGAGTTATCCTCAAGTGATCGTGCAGAAATTGTTCAGGTAAATTTGTTTGGTATTCCCAGATGCCATGACCTCTAATATTACTCAATTCCAGACCTGAAATTTCAGTAAATTTAGCATTTACGTAATCAATTCTGAAATAAGTATCTGTAATTAGCACTGCAGAAGGATTTTGTTCTATAGCAAAAGATAATTTGCGAATTTGAGCATTTGTTTCTTTGACTTTTGTAATATCCTGAAATACGATTACAAATCCCTGTGGCTCTTCATTAATGTCCAGAATACAATTAATGTTGAAGCTGACCAGTTTCTTCTCATTTTCAAGTTTAAGTAAGGTTGTTTCAAAGCTGTTTTCATTCTTTATGAATTTACTTTGTTCGGCCTGCGACAGGTTTTCGTTAAATAGTTTTTGAAGATAAGGGTTTTGGACTTTGATGACTTCGTTGATCTGTTTACCCAAAACCTGTTCTCGGGAAACACCCAAAATTATAGTGGCAACTGTATTAAAAAATTCAATACTACCATTTAAATCGGTAACGATAAGTCCTTCACCAACACTTTTGAGAATTGTTTTGAGCCATTGTTCCTGTTGTTTAAGCTGTCTTTCAGCCTGAAACTTATAGACAGCCATTTCTATTGCAATAAGTAAATCTTTTGTTTTGAAGGGTTTAATTACGTAGCCATACCCGTCAGACTGTTTAATATTCTCAAGAATATTAGGATCTGATTTCCCGGAAATAAATACTACCGGAACCGAAAATAACTGATTAATTCTTCGGGCAGTCTCAAAGCCATCCAGATATCCTTCCAAATCAATATCCATCAGAATAATGTCCGGTTTGAGTTCTTCAGCTTCTACTACTGCAGTTTCCCCGGTACTGAACATACCGCAAATTTCATATTTCAGACTTGTCAATATCTCTTTAATAGTATTACGTACTATAGCTTCATCATCTACAATGAGTACTCTTCCTTTTGACATACTTCACCTCTCTTACTGGAGCTAAGTTTAAATACAGATTGTGTTCAAGTCAATGGTTTTCTTAAATATTATTAAAGAGCCTATGCAAATCGCAGAAAGAGAGGTTTAATCACTGATAAATAAGAAGTATTCCTTGTGCCTGTTTGTTGAGAGAGCCGGGATATGCAAATAAAGGACTATATGGACTTTATGGACAAGATTGACAACTCATACTTAGATTAACCAAATTTTAAAAAGAATTAGAAAGAGGCAACTACAAAGTTGCCTCTTTAGTATTGTACAAAAGATTAAGCCGTATGGTTTAACCCGAACTGTGTAGTAGAATCTTTACAATCTGGCTGAAGCTAGTGAATTTGAAGGATTTACAATCTCACTCACCATATATTTATTATATAACCTCGTTCGATTGCAAACCTTCACTCTTCACGATCTTCGACCCAGTTTGCAAACCTCTACTGCACAATCCGGGTTTAATCTCGGGAATTTTTCAGGATAATCATTCTGATCAGTTGCATCAGGGCCATTAAGGTGGAAGCGACATAGGTCATGGCCGCGGCATTCAGCATACTTTTACAGCCGTTGAGTTCTTCTTCGGAGCGGACAATACCACTGCTGAGATGTTGAATAGCTCTGGCAGAGGCATTAAATTCTACAGGAAGAGTAACAACATGAAAGGCCAGAGCACCTGCAAAGAAGATAATTCCCAGAGTCATTAAGGGACCCCAGCTAAAAAGCAGTCCTACTAAAAATAAAGGGAAGGCTGCAGTTGAACCAATATTTGCTACCGGTAAAATGCTGGCTCTTAATACAAGGGGATAATAGCCCTTAGCATGTTGTAAAGCATGCCCTGTTTCATGAGCAGAAATGCTTATGGCAGCGATTGACCTGCCGTAAAACACTTCATTGGAAAGATGTATTTCCTTAACACGAGGGTCATAGTGATCAGTCAGCATCCCTTCTATTGGCAATACTTTTACATCAAAAACCCCGTTGGCCCGGAGTATTTCTTTGGCGATCTGTTCGCCCGTCATCCCGGAATAACTGCCTATCTGACTGTATTTATTGTAACTGCCTTTTACTTTTGCCTGAGCCCAAAAAGCCAGGATCAATACCGGAATGATCAGGATCATAGTTTGATCGAAAAACATGAGTACCTCCTTCTACTTTTTTTGTTAAGCTATTTAGCAGGAAAATCCAGTCAAGAAAATTCGTGAAAATGGTTAATGGTGAGTGGTTAATGGTTAATGGTTAATGTGAATTGTAAATGGGCTGCTAACTCACCCCCGGCCCCTCTCTTGCAAAGCGAGGGGAGTGAAAAGAGACTTTGTGAAAATGTTGAAATCCGCAGGCAAATAGTAGGGATCTAGTAGGTTGCTAGAGAGATGCTAGAGAGGAAAATAGCAAGACTTTCCCTACTTTCAACTCTCAACTTTCAACTCTCAACTAACACGCCCCCCTTTCCATCCTTGGTGTTGCTTTCAAAAAAACCTATATGAAATTCGAAAAAATTTAGACATAGTCGAGAGTAAGAAGTCAGATAAAGAGGGGTTTCTCTAAAAAAAACTTTACAAAGGGTGCAGGATAATGATAAGAGGTTTGTCTAAGAGATTGGGAATAGATATTGCTCCCTAAGGAAAAAGGAGGAAGGAAATGAAAAAAATAGTACTTACACTGATTGCCATGTTTATGGCACTATACTTGATAGCACAGCCTGAAACAGACATGGTGAATTCTTATATAGCAGAAGCCAATGGCAAATATCCTGATGCGATCGCCTATATGAAAAGTGCTGAAATGACAAACAATAAAGATGCTTTTTATAAATTACGTCTTGGTTGGCTGCACTATATGTCCGGACAATATAAGGCTGCGGAAAATTATTATGCTGAATCTTACAAATTAGAAAATTCTTTGGAAGCCATAGAAGGAGCCTTAGGTTGCACCTATAACTTGGGAAATTGGGACAAGACCATTGAATATTGCCAGACCATCCTCAAGTCATATCCCCAGAATTTTCTGGCATTAGCAAAACTTGCTTACAGCTATTATGTGAAGAAGAATTTCACAAATGCGGCAATATATTACAAGAAAGCCAATAGTATGTATCCCTACAATTTGGAGTTAATGGGCTATTTGCTGAGTAGTCAGGTCTTAAGTGATGACAGAGTAGAATCTAAAAAAACATATCAAATATTGAAGAAATACAGTCCCAAGAACGGTTTTGTCCTGGAATATCAGAAGTTGTTTGATTAAGTTATGTTGAAACGGATAATAATAATTTTCCTTTTGGGCTTAGGTATTCTTTATGCCCAAAATTCTGTTATGAACACAGATCCTTTGGTAAATGATCAGGAGTACAATTTTCGGTTAAATTTGGCATATCAAAAGATGCTACAGAATTTGCCTGATGCTGCGGTGCAGGATTACGAGAGCTGTTTACAAATTGATAGTTTGAGAATAGAAGCCTGGCTGGGAATTATGTGGGCTAAGAACACCCAATTGAACTGGGAAGGCAGTATTGAGTATGGACAAAGAGCATTAAAAATATTTAAAACCAATAATTCTGCTCTGTGTTTAATGCTGGCTTATGCCTATTCAAGTGAGAATAAACTTTATCAGGCCCGTTATTATTATAGTAAAGCTTCCCTTACTGAGGAGCAGAAAAAAGATGCTGCTTTGGGATTATTCAATATATATATGCTGCTCAATAACAGTGTGGCTGCTCAAAAGAGCGTCAAAAATCTGGATGTTTTAACCAAAGCAGAATTCAAAATACCCGGTCCCAAATGGGAGTCCTATACAGAAGCAGGATTATTACTGTGTCAGGCTCCGGAAAAATCATATATATTCAGTCATGAAAGCAGTTGGAAATCAGTGGGCATAAATTTTAATACAGATGCTTTTTTGAACAAATACGATGCTTACCGGTATGCATATACCGGCGGATTAACCTGGAAAACAGCTTTAACAAGTTACAGATTGAACGGTCATTACATCAAAGGTGATTATTATAAGATTTATCCGATGAAAGGTGTCAGTGTGCAGGCTACCCACAAGTTTTATCATAAATGGGGAGAAACTTCTCTGAATCCAATGATTGCTTACAGCTATTATCCTGTTGTTTCTGCCTATGAAGCCGGTTTGAAATTGAAAACTGAAATACCAAAATTTTCCTTTACACTGTCAGGATATGTTGTGAATCAGGATTATGCGAATTTAAAAGCGGACAAGGTTGCTTTTGTCGGGAAGTATGAAATCACCTGGAAAGCCTCCAGGTATATCAATATAACTCCCTTTGCTGAGACTGGCGATCAGTCATTTTTTGTTTCTCCTGACGGTTATATTGTTGATAATTACAGTAGTTTTTTAACAGCCGGTGGTCTGAATTTGACTTTGATGTACAAGACCAATTATTTAATCACATCTTTTAAAACCGGCAGACAGGAGTCGAAATTGAAAAATAATATATATATAGGATATGGAAAAGCATTTTGAAGATGAAAAAGGAATTAAGAGAGTGGGTAAAAACGGAACAGTTTAGAGCTGTTCTCTACAAACACCTGCTGATATTGATCGGGATAGCAATTATTTTAATAACAGGTTGTGATTTGCGGAAGAATCCGACACTACCTGCGGAAATTTCCCCTTTTGATTATACAGAAAGTAATTATATCAGCGTTTCTGATAATTATTTAGTTAAGTCACCCAATGATGATTCCTACTTGTTTATTGCCAAAGCTGCTGTAGAAACCGGAATTTTGCAACAGGGAGATTATATTTATTTTGCCAGGACGGAAACTTTCACAGAGAGAGATACTTTGGTCTTGGATAATGGTTTACAGAAAGTTACAGATGCTTACGATTTTTATGTTTACAGGGATTCTGTGCAGGTGGCCCTTAATTTTGGCAGTTATGTATCTGCATATCTGGAAAAAAAGGGAAGTCCTTTAAATACGATATTTTTGAATTTTAACTCTGCCTTTCTAACATCGGGATATACTCAGAATATAGGAGTTAATGACGCGCAGTTTATGGTATTTTTGAATAACCCAGGGTGTTTTCAGGTTTTTAATCAAGCTACAGCAGATAATTTCCTGAATTTTACTTCGACCGGGAAGAACACATATTTGTGGCATCATAAGTTCACCGGGTTCATCCCGGAGAATTCGGAGCTTCTCAGTAAAGAAGTAAAGCTGACAATCTCTGATTCTTTAACATCGGTTGAGAATGCCAGTATCGGCAAGATTTATCCTGATTTTGGGGTATTACAGGTAAATAATATCAATTTTGAAGTCACACCTTCAATCACATTAAGTAAGTATCCACAGATCAAAGTACCGAAAAATACGGATCAGACTAAGTTTGAAGATCAACTGGTCATATTAAAAAACCAGAATTCTGTATATAGTCTGAATCAGAGTGAAGGGTTATGGTCAGACAGTCTTACTTATTACAATTATTATCTGAAGTATCCTGGGAGATATGCTTTGATTCATCCTTTAGCTGAACAGGATACCTATACAATTCCACTTGATAATGAATATTCTACCCTATATCTGAACAAGTTGTATTTCAATTTGAACGGAATAGATTTAAGTCAGGCAGAAATGAAAATAGATTTCAAGCCGGATGTAGATTTTTTTCAGGATTATTACACCGGGAATCCTTATTTGTCAAAAACTCCGGATAAGTATTATTCTTTGAGTTTTACACAAAACAGTATGCCGTTGGAGTATTTACCGGATTCGCTTTGGATCGAGGCTGGTATGCCTGTTACGGGAATAGTCAGCGGGGATTTATTATACAAATATTTTTCGGCTCAGACGGTAGTAAAGACTTCATATTTCACAGAAGGTGAGGAATATACGGTCAACAATTATACAGTACGGAGCAATTATTTATATTTTCCATTGTCAGGAAGCGGGACGTATTTTGTAGGGAACAATCAGAATCCTGGTTCGAGTTTTATGATTCCTATCAATAAGAATACCTGTTTCTTTCAGACCCCCAAAGCTGATATAGCTTTTAGTGGTGCACAGGAATCCGGCTTGGACAGATTTGTTTTTAACACAGCGATAACCCCGTTTATTCATCCCTGGTTCTCAGGAAAACCCTACCAGTTCAACGGAGTAAACTGGGCCCTAAAAGCAGGTTTTACCCAAAACGGAGTATTTAAGGATATGGTTCCTGCAAGTTATTATCTGACTTTTAAACCGGAGCAAAATCTGAGTAGTTATGAGGATTTGTTGGTCTATTCCAATATCGATTCCTGGAATAAGGTGCTGTATTTTCAGAAGGATAATGCCAATCCTACTTATAGTTTCAAAGAAAGTGCCACAAATCAATATACGATAACTCCACTTCAGGGAGGATATTTTATTTTTGGTAATATCAGTAATCTAAACAGCAATGTCCATAATGTCAGTATAAGCAGTAAAATGTATTTGGATATGTTTGACTACAATATTTATTTGAATTCTGAAGCAAGCTTACCCGCAAATAATAATCTGAAAATTGAAAGATATGCTGCATTTCCTGATACAGAAAGCGTGTTAAGTACACAGTATAGTTTGACAAAAACATCACAGGCATACCAATTTACAGCTGGAGCATCTTTAAAACAATCCCGTTTTTATGATACTATTCAACCCTATATATCTATACTCAAAACCGGGACAGTTAAAAAATCAAGAAACAATTACTATAAAAAGCCACCAATTATGCGAAAGCCTTTACAGAAAAGAGTAAGAGATGCTGAATGGTTGTTTTTGGTGAACAAGGATTTTGGCTACAGATTATATACATATCCCAAATTGGAACAGGCCTCAGGCTATGGTTTCACCAGTTCGGGTGGATACAATTCCTTTGTTTTGGCTTATGACGGAGTTTATGGCAGTTTTTATGATCGAAGTCCGCATCTGACTATAGAGAAGAATGTGACATCTGACCAGTCGGAAGCCATTGTATCACTTTATCAGAATCAGTTTAATCTACAGAGCAATTTTATCACTCCGTTTCTGACGAACGGACTTCATATCAAGCTGGAGGAGCTAAGTGCCATTGAATATAATGTGCTTAAAGCATACCAGTTATCTTTTAAGAACAATGCTAATGTTAGTTTTAATCCCAGCTTTATCTGGGCTAATCTGGTGCAGGATTATCCTTATTTGTATTTGTCATTTCCTCCGACATTGGATCCGGCCAATTTGGGTTTAACCTATATAGCACCAGACAGTACAGTAAGAGAGTTAACAAAAGTCAATTCTTTTGGGACAGCTTTTTATAATGAATTTATGGTTGTCGGAAATTCAATTATTTGTTTTGTTGATAATGGTGGTTTATTTTTAATTCATAATGGCACTCAGGGTAATTTTCAAAATTATCCTGAATTAAAGAGGCTGAGGAATAATAAATTGTAACTTTTTTCATATTGGAAGTTATTCTATATATAAGATTTAAAAAAAAAGCAAGGCTATGGAGGCTTTATGAGATTTATCACTTTGTTGGGGCTATGCTTCCTTTTCTGTACTAGTTTTCTTTTTGGCGATATTCAGTTATTTAAGGAGACATCCCGGGAACTCAGTATTCATTATAAACTCAGTGATTTTCAGATATCTTCGAGTAATAACTTTTCAGCCATAAATACAGGAAAAGGTTATACACATTCAGGAGAAAAAGGATCACCGGATTTACCTTATTATAGTTTTAAGGTCATTGTACCTCCCCGAGGCAATGTAACTTATAGTGTTTCGAACCAGAAATCAGAGAAAATTTCTTTGGTACAGGACATAATACCGATTCCTGATTATAAAAGAAATAAGAAGAACGGTGATTTTATTTATGAGGCTAAGAACGAATTGTATGCAAAACGGGGTTATGAGCAGATCAGAATCAGTCCGGTAAAGTCTTACAGAGGATATGATTATGTGAATGTTGACATCCTTCCCTTCAATTATGATAATAACAAAAAAGAGCTTAATGTAACGCGGGAACTTAATTTGAAAGTAAATATTACAGGTGATGTTGACTATCGCAGCAAATCTCAATCAGGGACACAAGACGACTATGAAGCAATCTTCGTTAATTACAAAAGCGGGAAGAATTGGGTTCCGGATCGGGATATGACGATCAACTATGTGCCTTTTGGAAAATCAAATTACTGGTACAAAATAGATGTCGTAAAAGACGGCATGCTTGCTTTAACCTGGAACCAGTTGTCGGCCTTACCTGCAGGTACATCTTTAAATGACATTAGAATCTTTGGTACCGGTAGTTATGCGATGAATAATACATATACTTCCTCGGGTAACCCGGTGGAAGAAATTCCCATTTTAATAACAGGGAACAATGACAATGTGCTTGATTCAGGAGATAAGATCATTTTTTATGCTCAAAGCAGAGACGGTACAGGGAAGAACCCTTATGACACCAGAGGATACATAAATCCTTATTCCGGGATAGGAGTATATTGGCTATGTATCGGAGGTGATTTTAGTACTCCTGTTAAGCGGATTAATGCAGGCACCGCAGTATCCAATCCTCTGTTATCCCGTACAAGCCATCCCGACAGACTTCATATCGAGTCTAACAACGAAAGATTCTTTCTGAATGGGATGACCTGGTATCAGGACTATTTATCAGGCAGTACTACAGCGAATTATAATTATCCAATCACTCTGGAAAAATTGGATACTACTCAGCCTCAAAAAATGAAATTTAGTTTGAGGGGAGATAATGTTTTCAATTTTAATATAGACTATTATGTTAACGGTTTTCCTTTGCTTGACACTTTGCAGGTTTATATAGCTAATGATTATGAGGTTTCGAAAGCCACTAACCGTTTTAGAGAAGGAACGAATAATACCTATTTAAAAGTATATCGAACTGGTAGTTCTGCTTTGTATCTTGATTATTTGGAGGTGGAGTATTATAAGAACCTTATCAAGGAGACCGGAAAACAATATAGGGTTAATGTTGATAGTGGGACAAATACCCAGGCAACGAAATATGTTTTTACTGCACCAATTTCATCTCAGGTAAATAATCTTAGAGTATTTGGGATAAATAGTTTTAATGAAGCATATACCATAACTCCCACCTTAACCGGGGTTGGCTTTACTTTTGATGTTTTTAACAATTCCATAAACAGTAAATATATAGCAGCAGAGGAAAATGATTATTACAGTCCTTCAGGATTTAGTCAGGTCGAGACAGAAGATTTAACCACTTTCTCTGCACCTGTTGAATGTGTGATAATTTCAGCAGACGAGTATTATGAATATGCTTTACAACTCGCAGCAATGCATCAGAATGATTATAAATACAAAGTAGTAAAGCAGAGTTCAGTGTTTAATCAGTTCAACAGCGGGATGGCAGATCCCAATGCGATCCGGAAGTATTTGCAGTATTTGTATTTTAATCAGGCAGATTCCATGTTTAAATCTGTAACTTTTTTCGGAGTAGGAACAGATGACTGGAGGAATTTCTCCGGTGCAGCTGACTATAAGAATAAGGTCATGGTTTTCTCTATTTCCAGTAACACTTCGGATGACTTTTACTGCTTCATGACCAACGATGATTTGCCGGATATAGCATCAGGAAGAATGCCTGTTAAATCAGTTGAAGAATGCAATATTGCCCTGACCAAGACCAGTAAATACATGAACGAGCAACAGATCGGCTGGTGGAAAAACAAGATTTTATATGTGGCTGATGACAACATTCATAGTGGCTCAGAAACTGACACACAACATACTACTAATGTAGAGACTACCTACCAATATGTTACAAAAGCGGTTTATTCTGATAAATTATTTGCCATCGATTATCCTCTGGATGAGTTTAGAAACAAACCTGAAGCTAGAAATCGTATAGTCAATGCAGTCAATGAAGGCAGACTGGTATGGTTTTATACAGGTCATGGTGCACATAACAGTATGGGAGATGAAGATTATTTCAATACTCCGGAAGATCTGCCCTATTTGCGGAACATGGAGCATCTACCTATCTTTATGGCTGCATCCTGCGATGTGGGTATGTTTGATCATTATGCTTTTACCAGCAGTGCAGAAGATATTTTTCTTTACTCACAGGGTGGATCAGTAATATCCATTGCAGCTTTACGCCCGACATTTGGTCCGGAAAACCGGGAATTGTTTATGGATTTTCTCAAAGGTATCACAGAAACAACAGACAATAACGGAAATCCATTGTATGTTGGCAAAGCCCTGCAAAAAGCAAAAGTTCTTAACTCCGGCAGTATCAGCAACAACCGGTTTTATACAGTTTTAGGCGATCCCATGCTGTCTGCAGTATCTCCCAAACGATCTGTCAGTTATGAGTTTCAGACAGATATAGACACCATACAAGCCAGAGAGAAGGTTACTTTTACCGGATCTTTTGGAGCATCAAATATTAATAATCCAACCAGCATTACTGTCTATGATTCTGATGTACCCTTCAGCAGAACATTCGTCAACACTACAGTAAATGGCACATACTGCGGAAAAATTATTTTCAAAGGTGAATCCTCAACTCATTCAGGTGTATATAATGGTGGATTTATTACCCCGGATGATATCTATGGAGGATCAACCGGTAAAATAATATCATATTCCATTACTGATGATAATAAGAGACATTTTGTCAATTTCAAACAATCCCTGAAGATTCAGGGCCACTCCATGATAGTGGATAATCCGGATACTTGCAGTGTGAACCTATACCTGAATAACACAAAGTTTCGTAATGGTGATCTGGTGGACAGCAGTCCGACTTTATATGCAGCATTATCTGACAGTAACGGAATCAATGTGTTAGGTCAATCAGGACATAAGATCATAGCAATCATTGATAATAATGCTTCTTTGCTGGATTTAACAGATTATTTTGCATATGATCTTGATTCCTACACAGCAGGGAAAGTAAAATATGAAATGAGTAATTTAAGTTCGGGAAATCACTCAATACAGATAATTGTTTTTGATAATTTTAATCAATATGCAACTAAGAAGATAACTTTCATAGTCAAAGAGACCAGTGCTTTAGCTATAACTAATTTGTTACCATATCCCTGTCCGATGAAAAAAGACGGGTACTTAACTTTTAATGTTACTGATGATGCTGAGATCACGATCAATATTTTCACCATAACTGGGAAAAAGATCAGAAGTCTGAAGCAATCTGCTCAGGCCGGTTATAACCAGATTTACTGGGATGGCAGAGACCAGGACGGAGATACTTTAGCCAATAACACCTATTTCTATATTGTGAAAGGAAAAAATCCCATAACCGGTTCTACAACCGAAGAAAGAGGAAAACTGGTGGTATATAAATAGTCGTGAGTCATGAGTCCATAGTCATGAGTCTTGAGTCTTGAGTCTTGAGTAGGTGGTTAGTTGGTTAGTTGGTGAATAGTTAATGAGTGATGAGACCACAAAATATATAAGAAAAAGGGCGGAGTAAATTCCGCCCTTTTCTTTTATGTTACTGTATTTAGATAATTAGGATTCAATAATGCAGAGGATAGATGCTTTGGCAACCGAATCACCGGATTTGAAAGCGATAGATTTGATTTTGCCATTACAGGGAGCTTCCAGATTATTGTACATTTTCATAGCTTCCAGCACGACGACAGTTTCGCCGGCTGTAACAGTATCACCGACCTGTTTTTCATAGCTGATAACCATACCCGGCATAGGAGCTACAATACCTGTTTCACCTTCGCCCAGACTGACTACAGGCACGTCTGCTGCTTTTTCTTTTTTCGGAGCAGGTTTAGGAGCTGTGGGTGCTGCAGGAGATTTAGCTAAAGTTGCTGCAGGATTGCCTGCGAGATAGGGAACGCCTTCTTCGCCGACTTCAACTGCAAAGTATTCACCATCAACATAAACATCAAAGGATCTGGTGTTTTCAGGTTTAGGTGGAACTACTTTATCAGATTTCTCTACCAGCTTACCAGCTTTAGCTTTTTCAATGAGTTCTGTTTCTTTGGCAACATCTTCATAAGTTCTGGGTTTAACATCAGCAGGAATCTCTTCCAGACCGTATTTCCACTTGAGGAATTTCTTGCCGGTAATAGGATAAAGAGCAACGATCAATTCGTCGTCGATATTCTTAGCCAGGCCCTTGACATCGGCTTTAACTGCATCCATTTCGGGTTCAATAATATCGCCGGGACGGCAGGTGATGGGTTCTTCGCCTCTGGGATAGCCTTTGAGAGCATGAGCCTGAACTGCAGGATCCATAGGAAGAGTTGTCTTGCCGTATAATCCGTAGCAGAGATCCTTAACCTGTTCGGTCACTCTGTTGTATTCGCCGGGCTTTTTATCGAAGAGGACATTATTCACAGTCTGGATCCCCACGATCTGCGATGTGGGAGTAACCAGAGGAATCATACCCAGGTCTTTTCTGACTTTAGGAAGAGTTTCAAAAACTTCATCCAGTTTATCCAGAGAATCCATCTGTTTTAACTGATTAACGAGATTGGACAGCATACCACCGGGTGTTTGGTGCAGGATAACATTGGTGTCGATGACTGCCAATTTGGTGTTATCGAGGAAGTGCATATATTTGACAGCACTCTTTTCGAGTTCGCGGTCGATTTTATCAAGGAGTCTGATATCGAAACCTGTATCGCGGTTGGTTCCCAGGAGGGATACAACGATAGGTTCGATGGCAGAATGAGAGGTTCTGTAGGCATAAGGAGCCAGACAGGTGTCGATGATATCCACACCGGCTTCAATAGCTTTGAACAGAGCGAGATCACCCATACCGGAAGTAAAGTGGGTATGCAGGTGGATAGGAAGCTTGACAGCTGCCTTGAGAGCTTTCACGAGATTATAGGCATCGTAAGGAGCCACGAGACCGGCCATATCTTTGATACAGATGGAATCTGCACCCATGTCTTCGAGTTGTTTTGCTTTGTCCACATAGTATGCCAAATTATAGATATCTCCGCCCATACGCATTTCAGTGAGAGAATAGCAAATAGTTCCCTGGAAATGTTTAGCATTGGCTTTGATAACTTTGCTGGCTGTCTGGAAATTACGGAAATCATTAAGAGCATCGAAAACTCTGAAAATATCAATACCATTGACGCAGGCTCTGTCAACAAATGCTTCTACGACATCATCAGCATAATTTCTATAACCGACGAGGTTTTGGCCTCTGAGCAGCATGGAGAAAGGAGTATTTTTGATATATTTTTTGAGAGTTTTGATTCTTTCCCACGGATCTTCATTCAGGTAACGATGCATTGTATCGAAAGTAGCTCCGCCCCATACTTCCATGGAATAGAAACCAACTTTGTCCAAATCTTCTGCTAAGGGGATCATGTCTTCTGTTCTGCCTCTGGTGGCAAAAATTGACTGATGACCATCTCTGAGTGTCACATCCTGAATCTTGATCGGATTCTCAGCTTTGGGACGGTCTATTTTATAGTTCATGTCCTTCATTTCAAGAACACCATGCTTATCCATTAATTCCTCCATTTATCTTATCTTTTTATAACTCTTCTTTGGATCAGACTGCGGTTGGTCATGATCGATTGTCTTCCATAAGCTGACCAGTTGGAAGGATTATTCACCGGCATGGCAATAATCTGCTGTCTTTGTTCAGCTTCACATTTCAAATAGTAAAGAACCCCTGTTAAGGCGGCTATGGCTTTTTTACTTTTTTCCAAAATTACCTCCTGATTTAGAGAGGAACATTACCATGCTTTTTAGGAGGAAGATTTTCGCTCTTGGTCAGCATGATATTAAGGGCATCCACGAGTCTGGCTCTGGTTTCGGAAGGTTGAATGATAGCATCGATATAGCCTCTTTCAGCAGCTCTGTAGGGATTGGAGAACAGATCTTCGTATTCCTGGATCTTTTCTTCTCTCTTAGCGACAGGGTTTTCTGCTTTCTGAATGTCGCGGCGATAGATGATGTTGGCAGCACCCTGAGCACCCATAACGGCGATTTCAGAAGTCGGCCAGGCAAAGACCATATCTGCACCCAAGTGTTTGGAACTCATAGCGATATAAGAACCACCGTAGTTCTTTCTGGTGATAATAGTCAATTTTGGTACAGTTGCTTCGGAATAGCACCAGAGCAATTTAGCACCGTGACGAATGATTCCGCCCCATTCCTGTTGAGTTCCGGGTAAGTAACCGGGTACATCGACAAAAGTAATGATAGGAATATTAAAAGCATCACAGAATCTGATGAAGCGGGAAGATTTATCGGAAGCTTCGATATCAAGACAGCCGGCTAAGACGATAGGCTGGTTGGCAACAATGCCAACGACCTTACCATCGAGTCTGCCGAAACCGGTGATGATATTGGTAGCGTAATACTCATGAGTTTCAAAGAATATTCCGTTATCGAGAACAGAAGCCAGAATATCTTTCATATCGTAAGCAGCTTTAGGATTATCGGGAACAATTTTGTCGAGTTCAGGGCATAATCTGTGAGGATCATCCCCGCCGTCGAACATGGGAGGATCATCCATATTGTTGCTGGGTAAATAGCTTAAAAGGGTCTTGATCTGCTGAATGGCATCGGCATCATCTTCACAGGCAAAATGAGCATTACCGCTCTTTGTGTTGTGAGCCATGGCTCCGCCCAGATCTTCCTGAGTTGTTTCTTCGCCGGTAACGGCTTTGATCACATCTGGACCGGTTATGAACATGAAACTGGTATTTTTAACCATGAAAACGAAATCAGTCATTGCAGGTGAATAAACAGCTCCACCGGCACATGGTCCCATGATACCGGAAATCTGGGGGATCACACCTGAACATCTGGCATTACGGAAGAAAATATCTCCGTAACCTCTCAGAGCATCCACACCTTCCTGAATTCTGGCACCGCCTGAATCGTTTAAACCAACAAAAGGCACGCCGGCTTTTTGGGCAAGATCCATCACTTTACAGATTTTTGCTGCATGCATTTCGCCCAATGAACCTGCACGGGCTGTAAAATCCTGTGCAAAAGCAAAAACAGGACGGCCATTGACCAAACCATGTCCTACTATTACACCATCAGAAGGAATTTCAACTTTTTCCATCCCAAAATTATCGCAGCGATGACGGACAAACTGGTCGATCTCACGGAAACTACCGGCATCGAATAAGAGGTTTAATCTTTCGCGTGCGGTGAGTTTTCCGCCTGCATGTTGTTTATCAACAGCGTCTTTACCACCCATTTGCAGAATCTGATTCTCTTTTTCCTTGAGAGCCTGGAGCTTTTGTTCCACAGTTCCTAACATAATTCTCTCCTTTTTTTATTTTAATATTAATTTACACATCTTTCTAAAGTATAAAAAATAAAATACTTATTAAAAAGCAAGTTATTTTTAAAAAAGCAGCAAGCGAATAATTATTAATTATTAATTATCAATTATTAATGAGGGACGAAGAAAGTGGGCAAGGTGCAGTAGGCATTAGGCAGTTGAGAATGGATTGAGTGTGATGAAACATTGACTACCGCTGACTATCACTGACTTACACGGACAAGGGAAGATATCTGAAAGTATTGTGTTTCCTGAGTGGCCTTATAGTTCGACAACCCATTCCAGGATAGGAGTCAGGCGTCAGTCGCCAGGCATCAGGAGAGAAAACCCATCCCCGACCCTTCCCTTTTAATAAGGGAAGGGAGGTGAAATAGGATCCGCCTTTTAAATCCTTCTGAATCACGGCACAGATTAAAGGATGTCACGGATTTGTAGGGGCAGACACACAGGTCTGCCCAAAGTACAGCCAGCATTCAGACAGGTTAAATAGCAAATCTTTGCCTTGTTCCAAGGGCAGACACACAGGTCTGCCCCTACAATCATCTGCCATACAAATATCAGCCGGGTTCAACCCGTTCAAGACATATCTCCTCAACCGGATTATCAATAATTTTATTCTTTTCCATCTTAAACAATTCACCATTAACTGTTCCCTCCCATTCTTTCCCACTAGTAATTGTTTCCCCATCCTGTTCATCATGTATGTTAATAACTCCGAAAAGTGTGTCTTCCCATGTCAGTTTTGCCAGATCCAATTCCGGGTTTTGCTTCAATAATTCAAACATTACCTTTGTAAAGCAGGCGTAACCATTAAGCGGATATTTATCTGCTCTGTGTTGAGCATTGTAAAGAGCTGCATAGTTTTTGAAGTATTCTTTGAATTCAATGGGAGCGGATTTCCAGACAGTTGCCAGGTGTTTGAAGATGCTACCCATGCGGATGTTATGTTCGGTTTTGGGTGGGACAAAGTATTTTCTGGCATAGCATAAATCCAGGTTTTTGTAGTAAAGAAGAGTCATTCCTTCTGATTTCAAGGAAACTCTTTTCGCTCCGGCTGCAAAGAATACCCGCATTTTTCCTCCTTTTGTGGAATTAAAGACGCTTAATAGAACGCAGATGACACAGATCAAACAGATTAGCACTGATCGAGAATCATTCAGTGTCATGGGTAGCGATTTCTTATGGTCCTCAATCCTGGTTTTACACCCCTACATATAGATAAGCCGACAAAAATGAGTTTTAATGTCACTAGAGCGAAAATAATTTAAAAATTGTAAGATTTTGTGAAAATAATTGTATTTTTAATGGACGAAATGGACTAAATGGACTTGATGGACAGTATGGATAAAAAGGCAGCAGTATTTAATTATTAATTATCAATGGAGAGATGGGAAATTATTGAAACCCGCAGGCAAGTACTTAGGCGTCAGTCGGCAGTCGTCAGGCGTCAGAGGGGATTGAGGATAGAGTAAAGGAACGTCAGACGAGTCTGACAGGTCGGACGAGTCAGGCATGAGAAAATGCCAGTATTGTGATAGTCTTAGCCGGTAGCTGTAGGGGCGAACCTATGTGTTCGCCCTTTTCATTGGGAATAACCGACGTCTCGTCGGTTCAAAAGGCAGAATGTTGTGAATCACAGTACCGATTCTGTCGATTTTATTGTAGAGACAGGGCATGCCCTGTCTCTACGGATGTCACTATTTGCACTAATGGAGAAATTGTTTGTTATCCGGGTTGAAAGATCATCTGGGTTCGACACGAGCACTGCTAAATACCTCAAATGAGATTGTGAGTACTTTTGACTACAATGCCTTTGGAAAAAAGCAAAAAAGTATTTCTGCCCAAATGAACTATCAGTTTACCGGCAGAGAACAGACAACGAGACAAACCTTGACAATTTCAAAGCCAGATTTTACGATGAATACCTTATGAGATTTTATGAAACTGACCCTGAAGAACAGTTCGCATCTCCGTATGCCTACTGTGGAAACGATCCGATCAATCTGATTGATCCGGATGGGTATGAAGCAAAACTTGACTGGGATGAAAAGACAGTGTCTGATGTGAAAGAAGCAGAAAAAGTTGCAAAAAAAGATTATCCTTTCATATCAGTTGATTACAAAAACAAAAAACTTGTAGCAGATCCTAAGTATAAACCTAAAAATGTACAAGAAGCACGATTGATCGAAATTATTAATAGTCCAACACCATGTGTATTATCTTTTAACCCAGGTGGCGTTTATTTTACACATAGCAATTCTCCAGTACCAGAAGGAGGAAAACAAAAGTTTGATGTTAATCTGATTTACGGTGAAAATTGGGGAGGGCTTGTTAATGGTGTTGGAACAAATTATGTTGGCTGGGAAAATTTGAAAACTTTATCTAAAGCTACTGAAGCGTATGATAAAAACACTTCATCATCTACTTCAGAAATACTGTTCCATGCACTAGATGAAGCTTACGAGCAATCTTGTAATCCTACATGGGTGTATGAACAGTGTCATAAAGCAGCAGATAGTTACTGGAATGGAGATGTTAATGTTTATTGGAATACAAGTAAAGGACCATTCACACCTCGAAGTGACAATTCAAGTATTATGGAGTTGAAAAAAGAATTACTAGGTAAGCGATTCATGAACGCTGGATTTAATTTACAAAATCCAGCTAACTCTGTAGAGTATAACTTCATATTTAGATATGGGATAACCAAGTAATGAAAAGTATTCTTGCATGTATTGTCTTTTTTTGCTCATTGCCGTTTTGTTTACTTGGTAATGAATATGTTAATTCCAAAGGTGAGAACTTGATAAAATTATCATCACCTTTACTATTAACAACAATCAAATGGGCTGATAGTGATTCTTTAATTATAATTACTAAAATAACAATCTTGTCATACGGCATGGATATACCTTCAATCAATAAGGCTAAAATAGTATTACTATATAAAGGGAAAGAGATTGTGGGTGAGAGTAAATGGAATGAGGTAAAAAAGCAAAACATGTTTGCTGAAAATAAAAATGATATTTTGCCACCTTATCTAATTAACCCAAATATAAATGTCAATAGCCATTATTACAGAGAAGTGGATATTGATCCATTTAGCGATTGGGTACATCTTATTTTTACTAAATATGAAATTACGAATGCTTTTCTTTTCAATCTCAAAAGTGTCCATAAAACTGATTATTTAGATATTTCATACGATTTTGATATTAGCTGCGAGGTGGCAAAATTAAAAAAAAATGGAAAGGAAAGAATACATCTAAATAAAAGAAAGGAAACCAATGAAAAATAAAATTGCATTAGTTATAGTGTCATTTTTTATAGCAAATATGCTTCTCTGTGCTTCAGTAGATACGCTGTTTGTGCAAAATTTGACACATATTACAACCATCCCATTGACTGGTGAGGAAAGCATAATAGTTGTTTTTGCTACGGAGTCAGATAGCTTATTCTTGGTTCAATTAGCTCCCCCAAGTGCATATGATATTTATTATTATCGAGCATTGAAACATAATGAAAAAGTAGATTTACACTTAGTTGAGTATCAGAATCCATTAAAAGATTGTTACTACAAAAGTGGTGTATGGATTTCTGATGCCGGCTATTGGATTTGCCCTTACAAAAAAAGATATACTACTAATGATTTACTATTAACAACTGATAGGATTTTGAGTTTAAAACTTAAGGAAAAGCGAAGAACAAAAATAAAATATTAGAATAAATATTGTTCTCTATAGGGAAGGAAACAAATGGATTCCTTCTCTATTTGAATATAACATGAATAAATATCATGATTTAACAAGGAGACTTGAATGCAAAGAATAATATTGGTTTTTCTCATAATATTTGTAATTAATTCATTATATTCCATAACTACCTGGGAGCAGCCGAGGGAAATCGGAGAGTTGGTGGGGCACAATTTTTACTGTGAGGGAAAGAGTATAGGAGACTATTATATATCCTGCTGGACACAAAATGATAATACCGACTGGTATTTTCAGAAAATAGACGCTGATGGAAATCGTATTTGGGGAGACGATGGTATAGAAATTCCGGAGTTTTCAGATTATCTTGTGTTAAGTATTGATGGTGGATTGGATGGAAGTTTTTTTGTGACCTATTATTCAGAAGAGTATCTGGGTATTGCAAAAATTAACTCTAACGGAGGAATAGTCTGGAATTTACCAAATGCCGCATATCACATGCCCTGGCAGACCTGGAGTACCAGCAAAATATTTATTACCCCCGAAAATGGTGTCAAAATAATTCATCGAACCTCAGAAGCATTTATGTTAGTTCAGATAAGTCCTGAGGGACAAATAGAGGCAAGTTCTGAACTATGTCCAATGACATCTCCAACTGACTTTGTTATGGATAATATCGGCGGATTATATATGTTGGTTGATGACTGGTTTGTTTACAGTCTGTCATATTTTGATAATACCGGCGAGGAACAATTTACTATATCTGTGCCGGATACAACCTCGGAGCAGTTTACTTACTGCAGTATTTATCCGACTAATCAGGGAGTGTTGCTGTTATCCGGTGACAGTTCTTGCCTGAGAGTATATAAATATCTGCAGCAGGACATTGTCTGGGAATATACATCAGATTTTATTCCATATATTGAAAGCGGTTTTCTGTGTTCTGATGAAGCCGGAAATGTGTATATAGTATCACGACCTTCTTGGTATGAGTTATCAACCAAGATTGTAAAACTAAATTCAGAAGGTCAATTTCAGTGGGAATATCTAACTCCACAGGTTGTCTGGGGAGGAACAAGAACTTATGAACAACCTGTTGCGAATGCTAATGGAGTACTATTTTCTTATAAAGTCACTCCTGAGATGGGCTCAAGTCTTTTTGCGATTAATTTTATATCAACAGACGGACAGGATTTTTGGGATAAGCAAATAGTAACAAGTTATACGACTCCCGCGTTTTATACAATAAGTCTCGTCAATATGGATAAAATCTTAATTACCAGAAACAGACATTATTATGATATTTTTGATTTGTTTGGTACAAGTATTTTACCTGATGGTGAGAGGAATTTATTTATTTGGGATAAGGGTGCAATGAGCAAATCATACTCAGTCATTAATGCCGGAATGTTCAATTTATTGGGAGATAGTTATGAGGGTGATCTTTGGTTAAAGTGCTTTGATAATCAGGGAGAAAATGTATTTGAAGAGAATCATAAAGTTCTTTTGGATAATGGACAGGCAAAGCTAAAAGGGTTTAACAGAATAAATGAGGAGACAATGTTTCTTTATTGGCTCGAAGAAAATTCAACCCAGACTTCCAAAATCCTTAAATGTCAATTTATCAATAATAATGGCGATCTTTTACTTGCAGAAGACGGACTGTTATTGAACAGTACAATAGCTTATAATTCTTATGTAAGTGAGTGCTTTGCTTTTGTGAGTGCTAATGAGGTTTATATTTACTGGACATCAGGCAATCAAGTCAATAGAGAAATATATGGACAGCATTTTGTGTCCGGAAATATGCAATGGGAGCCCAATGGCAGACTGATCATCAGTAGTACGGAAACACCTACACTGCTTAATGCTAAAAATGGATATCTGATGTACGAGACTTTTAGTAACGGAGAATATTCTTTTAAAGTATTGCGGGTTAATGATCAAGGCTTACCGGCAGATGGATGGACTTCTGCAGGGATAAGTATTTCAACCTCAGATCAGCCTTACGATAATGATTTTGGTGTTGTGGCTGAACAACTCAATGATAGTTTATTGTTCACTTATGATGACAAGTTACAGATTATTAAACCAGACGGATCGCTGTATTTTGCCAATTCTCAGGATCTTAATTCAAATAGGGCATTACAGATACTGGTAGATGAACAGGTACTTTATGTACTCAAAAGGAACAATAATGATTATTATGTGCATGAATTGCAAAAGTACTCCATGCATGAGTCCGGTTTACAAGAATATTGGGATTCAGCATTAGTAATACCCAATACGAGTGCTGAATATGGTTTGGTATCTTTAATTGGAAATGGAGTTTTCATTTTATCGAATGATTCTCAAAACACCAATTCACTTGTTACTTATATTGACGGAAATCAGCAAATTGAGCAAATTCCATTTATTACAGCCAATAAAATTGAATACCCGTGTTCCGGATCATTGCTAGATGAAAATAAGGCCTTTGTTACGGCAAAGATAAGCAACAATGGTAATCTGTATGATGTATTGCAATGTATTATTTCAGATTCTCTGGGGATCCATGTAGAAGAAATCAATCCTTCCAGTCTGAAGAAGTTGTCAATTTATCCGAATCCGTTTAATCCGACGACAACTATTTCGTATAGTCTGCAGACAGAGGCGTTAGTTGAGATCAATGTCTATAATGTGAAGGGACAGTTAGTGAAACAACTCAGGAAAGAAACCGTTCCTGCCGGGAATCATAAAGTTGTCTGGAATGGAAAGAACAGTGCCGGACAGAATTGCTCGAGTGGTTTATATTTCTGCAAAATGCAAACCGGTAAGACAACACTTACCAAAAAAATGATGTTGATAAAGTGATGAGTAACGTGTGACAAGTGACATGTGACAAGTAACGAGTTAAATGGGGTGCAAGAGATTGCACCTTTTTTTGGCATAAGGGACTGGGAATAGCCGACGTCTCGTCGATTGGTAACTGCTAAAGTATAACATGGCAATATTTATGCAGA
>CAYQPF010000018.1:0-53578 GCA_964419225.1 uncultured Candidatus Cloacimonadota bacterium
CCATTTCATAGGACATTTTAATATCATCTTTTGTAGCTTCCTTGGAGAAGTTGATGGTCTTGGAAACAGCATTATCGGTATATTTCTGGAAAGCTGCCTGCATTTTGATATGCCATTCAGGCTTGATATCATGTGCTGTCACAAAAACGCGTTTCACATCTTCGGGGATTTCATCCATATGTGCAACCGAGCCTGTTTCGGCGACTCTTTCCATTAATTCTTTAGAATAGAGGCCCAAGTCTTTCATTTTTTTCTCAAAAATGGGATTAACATATAAGAGTTTTTCGCCATCCATGACATTTTTGACATAGACAAGAGAGAATTGTGGTTCGATCCCACTGGAAGTATTGAGGATCATACTGATCGTACCGGTAGGAGCGATGGTAGTGACGGTGGCGTTGCGAATACCAAATTCTTTTATTTTATCTTGCAAATCGGCCCAGTCATAGCCGTTGTTATAGCGTTTTAAGGTTTGCATATCATAGATACTGCCGTGATAATTGGGGAAACTGCCTTTGACTTTGGCCAGTTCCATAGATTTAACTTTTGCCTGATAATCGATGAATTCCATCAGATTTTCGGCCAATTCATTTGCTTCCTGAGAATCATAAGCAACTTCCATTTCGTATAAAAGGTCAGCCCAACCCATGATTCCAAGCCCGATCTTGCGGTTGCCTTTCACCATTGCGTCAATTTCAGGAAGAGGGAATAAAGAGCATTCGATCACATCATCCAGAAATTCTACGGAATCAAAAATAACATTCTTTAAAGTATCCCAGTCAAATTTATTGTCTTTGTAGAAAGCGGCCACATTGATAGAGCCGAGGTTACAAGCTTCATTCGGCAGTAAAGGCTGTTCACCGCAAGGATTGGTGGATTCTATTTTTCCCAGCATAGGAGTAGGATTATGTTCATTGATCCTGTCGAGGTAAATAATACCGGGTTCGCCATTTTTGTGAGCCATTTCTACGATCAGTTCAAAAACTTCTCGGGCTTTAAGTTTGCCAACTACAAGATCAGTACTGGGAGAAACCAGTTCATACTCAGAATCCTGAGTGAGAGCTGTCATAAATCTATCTGTGATCCCAACGCTGATATTGAAGTTGGTCAGGTCATTGATATTTTCTTTGCATTTGATGAATTCGATGATTTGGGGATGATCGATATTGAGGATAGCCATGTTGGCACCCCTGCGTGTCCCTCCCTGTTTCACAGCATCGGTTGCAGCATTAAAGACTCTCAGAAAGGATAAGGGTCCGCTGGATACACCGTTAGTGGTCTTGACTCTGGCATTGGCCTCACGCAGTCTGCTGAAACTGAAGCCTGTACCACCGCCACTTTTGTGAATCAGTGCCGCATTTTTAATGCTGGTAAAAATACTTTCCATGGAATCTTCTATGGGCAAAACAAAACAGGCAGACAATTGCTGCAAATCATTTCCGGCATTCATTAATGTAGGAGAATTAGGCAGAAAATAGCCTGAATCCAGGAGTTTGTAGTATCTTTCATCCTGCACAGGATCATTCATGGAAATGTTCTGACTGACTCTTCTGATCATTTTAGACCAGTCTTCGACCGGATTTCCCTGGTCATCTTTTTTGAAGTAGCGTTTGTTTAAAACAGTTAAAGCATTATCACTTAATAACATAAATTTATTTCCCCTTGAAGGTATATTTTTTTTCTTAGATTATGCAATGGATTATTCAGACTCTTTATCTCTTTTCTGTACCTTGCATATTGCCCACAGTCCACTGATAAAGGGCATTTGATCATTTTTCACATCTTTTGTAATACATTCTTATTTTTAATTCAGTTTAAGCAAGAAGAAAATTGAGGAAATTAAGAACACTCTGTTCAGTGATTATAAAAAAGCCTGAGATCCTCAACCACAATGCTCATTTAGGGATATTTTCCTGTTTTTTCAATTCTGCTTCCCAGTCAGGGATTGTTTTTTCTACTGAATATCCAGTTCCACTACTCCAGATACCTAATTCATATGTACAATGAAACTCTATTGTCAACACCTGACAGTTTTTCACTTCAGGGACATATTTTAAAGTTTGTTCTGCTATTAATAGTATTTTTGCTTCATATACTTTGTAAGAGTATTTTGGATCATTAGATAAATAAAAAATGACATCTAAATTCTTTTTAGTTTGTAAATCTTCTATAGTTGTAAGAAGAGATTTATTAATACTATAGTTATCAAATCTTTCAATTTTATCAACATTCTTGAGAAAACGAGGATCAGCCGTTATTAATAATGCGTTAGTTCTTGTTATAGTAATTAAATTAACTAGTATTACAATTGTACTAATAATACCAAATAGAATGTAATGCTTAATTAATGGTTTTTGAGATTCCAAACACTTCGAATTATTGTAATTAAGCACAAACGAACCAGAAACATAATCATGTAAAGATTGCCGTGTTTTGGCATTTAGAACAAAAAAATGAAACAAAGCATAAGTAAGTGAGATTAACAGGCTATAAAGAATTGTTCCAATTACTGATCCATCTTCCAACGGTAAATCCGAAAGAAAATATGGTGTTATTAAAATCAAAGTACGAATTGTTGACTTTGACACAGTTAAGTAATTATTGTTCTTATCAACAACTTTTAGTTTAGTAATTCTCTTGCCGATTGTCCTGCCATGCGTGATATAACTATTTTGGATGGAAAAATATAATAAAGTAATTACAAAGCCTATTAACAAACCCCAATTACCAAGCTGATAAGCAAATTTTCCCAAAGATAATCCTAAAAAATAGCCTATAACAGTTAAAATTAATACATCTATGAAAAAAGCAAGAATTCTATTCCTAAATGAAAATGCTAAACTAGTTTCAAAGCTGTTAGTTTCCTGTTCAATATTTTCAGGAGCTTCTCCTATTGGCTCAGGATCGATTATTTCATTTTCATTGTTCATCTCAACCTCTTTGCTTTCAGAAGAATAAGAGAGTTTGTCCTCGAATTTCTCGAATTACACAAATTAAGAAAGTGTAATAGTTCGAATAAACTCAAGAAATACTTTTAATTTTCCTTTTCCTTAACTACTTTTCTTTACCTAAAACACTAAATGATTGTTAAAAAATCGTGTCAAATCATTTCTATTGGGAATTGCAGACGTCTCGTCTGCACAAATATTGCCATTTTATACTTTAGCAGTTACCAATCGACGAGACGTCGATTATTCCCAATGGCAAATGATTATTTACCCCTACAGGTTTCCAGTTTCATAACCCCTTGAGGAAATTATTAAAACCCGCAGGCAAATACTTAGGGGTCAGTGGGAAAGAAAAAAGGAGAGGACCGAATGGACTAAATGGACTAAATGGACTATTATTTTTAAAAATCTTCGAATTCTTAAATTATTTTCGCTCCAGTGACATCAAAACTCATTTTTGTCGGCTTATCTATATGGATGGTATCCGTAGAGACACATATTTGCGTCTCATAGTGCTGTCTCTGAATCTCATGTGAGACAAATGTATAATGGAATTGAGACGCAAATATGAGTCTCTACTGGAGGAAGCATGCGAGTTTTCTTTGCATCCGGAGCGAAAAGAGTTTCTTTAAAATCAGAGGGATTGACTCTTCTTTACTATAAAAATCTGGATCTCTGCTATGCCAGAAAATACTTTGTCCCACCCAAAACTGAGCATAACATACACATGGGAAGTATCTTCAAACACCTGGCAGAAGTCTGGAAGTCGGCACCTGTAGAATTCAAAGAGTATTTCAAAAACTATGCTGTTCTGTACAATGTTCAATGCAGGGCAGATAAATATCCGCTGAATGGTTACGCCTGTTTCACGAAGAAGATGTTTGAAATATTGAAGCGAAATCCGAAATTGGATTTGGTAAAATTGACGTGGGAAGACGCGCTTTTCGGAATAATTAACAGGGATATACATGATGAACAGGATGGGGAAGCAATTATTAATTATCAATTATTAATTATTAATGGGATAGAAGAGAAGAAAGCAGTGAATGGTGAATTGTTAAGAGTAAATTTGAGAAGGGAAGTTATAAATAACAATCCGGTTGGGGAGATAATCTTTGAGCGGGTTGAACCAGAATAAGGGATGTAGGGGCAGACCTAGGTGTCTGCCCTGGGAACAAGCAAGGGGTTTGCTATTCATAGGGATGGAACGGAGCTGGGTTGTCGATTCCTTCTCAGGGCTGACGTGGGAGTCAGCCCCTACTAATCCGTGTCATCCTTTCTGTGCGTCATCCGTAGAGACAGGGCATGCCCTGTCTCTACAACATAGTTAACAGAATCGGTACCATGATTCAAAACATTCTGCCTTTTGAATCGACAAGACGTCGGTTATTCCCAATGAAAAAGGGATAATCCTCTCAATTTTTAAAAAAAATAAAGAAATAATATCTTTTCCTTGACAATGAAAGGGAATTAAAGGAAATTTAGGAAAAGATAAAGTTGGAGGTATTTATGTTTCTTCAGGGAGATAAATTAAGGGAAGTTTTTTTTAAAGCCAAGAAAAATAGATTTGGATTAATAGCTTCCAATGTTGTGTTCGACAGTGCGATTCGTCCCATAATTCAAGGATATGAAATGCAAAAAGCCGACGGTTTATTGCAAATGAGTGCAGGAGCATGTAAGTATGCTGCCGGTGTAACTCAGGATATTAAGGTGGGTGCACAGTTAATCTCATCAACAATAAAAATTATTGCTTCACAGTTTAAAAACTCCGGTGTGGGTTTACACATTGATCATGCAACTCCGAATTACTTTGATTTCATTGTGTTTTGCATAGAAAATAATTTAGTATCATCAGTAATGATAGATGCTTCTCAGTTAGATTTGGCAGAAAATATTAAAATTACTAAAGAAGTAGTTGATTTTGCTCATAAGTACAATGTCCTGGTAGAAGGAGAGATCGGTCATATCAAGGGATCTGAGGACGAAATAGTATCCGACACAGAATTATACACTAAGCCGGAAGAGGCATTGGAATTTGTCATGAAGACAAATGTAGATCTTTTTGCAGCGTCTGTAGGCACAAATCACGGCGTTACGATAGGTGCAAAAGTACATTTACATCTTGATTTGATTAAGGAGATTGACAATTTATTGATTGCTCACAATGTTGAAAGAGGATTGGTTCTTCACGGAGCCTCCGGATTAACTGATGAGCAGCAGCAAACAGCTGTAAAGAATGGGGTGATCAAGATCAACAAGGACACATCTTACCAAATGGTGATGGCAGAGGCTGTCCAGAAATTCTGGGAAAAGGAAAAGTACTCAATAGTATGTCCTCCGGATGTAAACATAAGTGATTATGTACCGGATAAAGGTAAATTTGATCCCAGAAAGTGGTTGGGCAAAGCTGAGCAGGCCAGTCAACAGGAAGCTGAAACTTTGATCAAGATTGTAAATAGTAATAATAATTCGATATTTTTATAATAAAAAAATAACACAGGGGGTGTTTATGAAAAAAATTGCAATTAACGGGTTTGGAAGAATCGGGAGATTAGTTTTAAGAGCAGCCTTGGAAGAGAAAGATCTTCAGGTTGTAGCAATTAATGATATCACAGATGCCAAGACTTTGGCACATCTTTTAAAATATGATTCAATTCATAAGATCTTAAAAAGAGATATCAAGTTTACCGACACTGCATTGATCGTTGATGGTCAGGAAATCAAGATCTTTGCAGAGAAGGATCCAGCGAATTTACCCTGGAAGGAATTGGGAGTTGAGTTAGTTATCGAATCAACCGGGCTTTTTACCTCTAAGGAAAAAGCGAGCAAGCACTTAACAGCAGGAGCTCAAAAAGTAATCATTTCTGCACCTGCAAAAGATGCTGTAGATGCAACCATTGTAATGGGTGTTAATCATTTAACTTTAAAGAAAGAGGATCAGATCGTATCCAATGCATCCTGCACAACAAATTGTCTGGCACCGGTAGTAAAAGTAATTCAGGATAAGTTTGGAATCGTCAGCGGAATAATGACAACCGTACATTCCTATACCAATGATCAGAAGATTCTGGATTTACCACATTCAGATTTAAGAAGAGCAAGAGCCGCAGCAATGAGTATGATTCCTACTTCTACCGGAGCAGCAAAAGCCATAGGACTGGTTATTCCGGAATTAAGCGGAAAGTTGGACGGACTGGCAGTAAGAGTCCCCACACCTGATGGATCTTTGGTAGATTTAACTTTGATCTTAGACAAAGAAACAACTAAAGCAGAATTGAATGCAGCAGTAAAAGAAGCCGCTGATACATATTTGAAAGGCTATCTGGAATACACAGATGAACCAATCGTATCAATTGATATCGTAGGAAATCCTGCATCTTCAATATATGATTCATCTTTGACGATTGCGAAAGGTAATTTAGTTAAAGTGATGGCCTGGTATGATAATGAATGGGGTTATTCCAAACGAGTAATTGATTTAGCCCAATATATGATGTCTCTCTAAAATAATTGAGGAGGATATCGTGAGGTATCCTCCCTTTTTAAAAAATATGAAAAAAAATATTTATCTTGTTTTATTAATATTATTAATAGGTTTTGGGATCTTTTTAATATTAAGCAAATCCGGTGAACAATCCGGAAGCATTAATATGGCGATATCGAGTATGCCTGAGACATATGATCCCATGGTACGTTCAGAGTTTTATACAAAATTAGTTGCTGATAACATCTTTGAGCCATTGATCAGAGTCAGAGGCCAAAAATTTATTCCTGTTATAGCTCAGAACTGGTATAATCCTGAACCGGGTGAATTGATTATAAATATTAGAAAAGGCGTGTATTTTCATAATGGTGACTTACTTACAGCCTATGATGCAAAAGCAAGTTTAATGCGGGCATTGTATTATGATAAGTCTATTAACAAAAACGTGAGTATTGTTGATTCCATAAAGGTTGATAATATTCACAAACTTCATGTTTATTATCCAAAGGAATCTACGAATGTTTTAACGATTATCAGTGATATTCCAATGTATCAGAATAACATTTTAGCTCAATTTGATGATGCTTATCTGGCAACACATCCGGTTGGTACCGGAGCGTATTATTTATTTAAAACCAGCAATACTTTGATCACTCTGAAAAGGTTTGCCCAATATTGGGGAACGAAGAGCAATATAGAGCAAGTCAATCTTCAGCATATACCCGACAAAATGGATCAAACCACCAGATTGATCAAGAAAGAAATAGATATTGTTTATAATCCTCCTGTAAGCAAATTAGAAGATTTAGGGCAGACTAATTATTTAGATTTCAAAAAGAACAGAAGCAGTTCGACAATGTATATGGCTTTTGATGTGATGCGGGAGAAAACACCATATATAAACTTAACTCCCAATCCCTTGAGAAATGTTGCTGTGAGAAAGGCAATCTGGCATGCTTTAAATATTAATAAATTTATTGATGAAGTCCTTTCCAACAGTGCAGTCCCGATAGCCCTTCCCTTTACCCCCGACAAACTTGGCTATAATCACAGCACTCCCACCAGAGAATTCAATATTGAAGAAGCAAAAAAACTTTTAGCAGAGGCAGGATATCCAGAGGGCTTTACGATGACAATAGACTGTATTCAGGATAAGTATCCTGGCGACAAGGAATTAGGAATGTTTGTAAAAAATTCTCTGGAAGAAATTGGTATAGAGGTAAAATTAGTATATTTAAGATCCCAAGAATTTTACAGCAAATTGAAATTACGTGATTCCTCATGCTATATCACTGGCTATGTATTGGAAGGAAACGTCATAACAGGAGCTCTTAACTCCTTATTTTCAACTAGTGAAAAAGTAACAGGTACTGCGAACAGATTCGGCAATGTAATCCCTGGAATCAATCCCATCATAGAACGGATTCAAGAAATCTCTGAAGATAATCCGGAAATAGATTCACTTTTCAAATCTGCTACAGATTTAATATATGAAGCAAACATCTTGATTCCTTTGTATGTACCGGATGATGTATTTATATTGAATAAGAGGGTTAAGTGGAATAAACAGGACAATATGGTATTTTTTAAAGAAATGGAATTGAGATAAGAATATGAATTTAAAAAGATCCTCATATATAACTTTAGTTCTGGTAATCGGACTTTTACTAAGCCTTTCCTGGTTTTCTACATTTCTCTTCAAAAAAACCGTAATCAAGTATTACAAAGCAATGATAGAAAACATGTCTCAAGTAAAAACCATTCAATACTACAGCATATTTAAAAGACAATTCTCCCAATCTGAATTAACCAAAGAAAAACTTACTTACTTATCCGAATATCTGAATAAAGAAAGCAGCTTGGAATCTATCGGCTTTGTAAATCTTTACATTGTTGATATGAAAGGTAAAACAGTATTTGACTATAAGTCTTTTAAAGATGTTGACCCCGAAGAAAAAATTGATAATATTCTCACTTTGACAGGCCTGGACAAAAAAATTTATGATGTTGAAATCACCTCATTAGACATTGACATAAACGGGGAAAGAACCCTGGTACTTAATATCCCTTATGTTGATAATATTGGTGATACAGGCGTGCATCCCCTGAATTTCATCTTCCTCTTTTCTTATGATTTGATTCTCAATGACATTAATCATGTTGCAATGATCAATATTTCAATAATGTTTGCTATTGCACTTTTTATTTTAGTTCTGTATATTTTCTTTTCCAAATACTACAAAAATCATATTTTATTCTTAAACAAATTCATCAAGAATGAGATTTTTGACAACAGAAAGCTTGAACTTAAACTGACTTATGATCAGCCTTTTGAGCCTTTGGAAAAAACGATCTCCTATCTTATCGCTCAACAATTTGATTATGGGAAAAAACATGCTGATCTATTGGAAAAACTGGACTTTCTAACTATGTATTCTCAGGATGGCTATGTCATTGAGAACGCAGAGGGATTGATCCTTGAAAGCAATAAAAGAATGGCAAACATGTTAGGCTTCGAGAGAGAAAAAGATCTGACAGGCAAATATCTGAAAGACTTTTTAGCCGATACAAAAAATCTAAAGAAATTTGAGATTGAAGCTAAACGCAAAGATATGATATATACAATAAAATTGGAATTTGTTAATACTAAGGAACAAAAGAACTCTTATGATGTAACCACCTGCCATCGACTGGATGAAAATGGACTGTTTAATGGTTATTTAAGAATTATTCACAGTGATCTGGAATCAATAGCAGGGAATGTCAGTCTCAGTCCGGAAATAATGAACAGAGTAACTGTATTAGATCAAATCCAGGAAGCATATGTCTTGTTAAAAAATAATATTGTGATGGATGTTAATCAGGCATTTTGTCACTTATTTAATATGACCAAATCCGAAGTACACACCTCCAATATCTTAACTAAATTTAAAAAATATGAGTTTGTTTACAATTTAAAGCATACTTCCAATAAAAAGAGATATGATTTTATGGTATTCGAACCAACTTTAAATAAGTGGTTGCAGGTGCATAATTCTCCGATATTAATAGAATCAGGAACCCTAAACGTCTTAATGATCTCTGATGTAAGTTCACAAAGGCTGGAAAACAAGTATCCTAATTTTATCCTTGAAGAATTTTTAGGATTCTTCTTTATCACAACTAAAGACCATGAAGTCCTATATGTCTCCAAGAGTTTCATGAATATCACAGATTTGGATTTTGTCTGGTTCAATAATTATTTTAAGAAACAGATGGAGAAGAATCAGAATATATTAGGAAATGAACTGAGTGTTATCAAAGATGATTCACAATACAACTTCAGTGTATTCAAAGCAGAAATCAATATAACAGACACAAAGATGTATATATGTTTATTAAATCAAACTAATGAGTAAAAAATGAGAAAAAAATTATTACTTTTCTTTATATGCTTAGTCCTTATTAATGTCCTGGTGTTGTTCATGTACTTTTCCTCCCAGAAGAAAGATTACTTATACCAAAGCAGAAATAATTATTATAAGTATATTGACCATATAACAGTTTTACTGGAAATGTTAGAGACAAACACTCAAATGAAGATAAGCAAGTATGAACTATTCAAATATACTAAAAATGACAATGCCGGAATAATACTGCTGAATTCTGCCCATCAAATTACTTACACCTCAGATAATGTATTCCAAATGGTTAGTCCGGCAAAACTATTGTCTGTAAATGAGATGTATTTGTCATCACCTTTATTAACCGGTGATTTTTTTTATCAGGAGAATAATAACTATTTTCTCATCCTGTTCAAAAAGAACAAAATCGGCAATAAAGAAACAACCATTCTCCTATTAAGCAATGCGAAAAGTTTTTTCCAGGAGAGACATAAGCGTTTCTGGCTATTCCCCTTGATCTGTATTTTGGAGATTTTGTTAATTACCTGGTTCTTCCGAATATTTTTAAGTTACCAGCAAACAAAAAAGAAACAGGAAGAAGAGATACTCAAAGAGAAAAATATCATGACAATTATCAATGAGCAAACCAAATTTGCTCCCTTGATTATCACCGATGCCGAAGGGAAAATCCAGTCTTTTAGCTCAGCCGCTGAGGATTTGTTAGGGTTTAATAAACATGATATGATCAGTAAGCCTGTACTAAGTTTATTTGAAATGGACAGTGTACAGAATTTTCAGAAAGATAATTTGATCCTTTTAAATAATTATGAACTATTTCTCAAAAACAAACTTGGGAAAAAAATCATCTGTATGTGTACTGTTGTCCCTTACTACAATGATGAAGATGTCCTGGACAGCTACATTCTGCTTTTTAATGATATCACAAACAATTTGGAAAGTCGGGAAATTTTAATGCGGGAATTGAGCAAAACAAAAGTTTTTGCAAAGATATCAGCTTTAATTTCCGGGATATCAGATCCAAAGATCATTATTAGAACAATTATTGAATACACTAAAGATCTGGTTTATTATGATAATGGAACACTCTTTATGCTTGAAGGTGAGTTCCTGCGTCCTTATTATACTACTGATGAACAGATAAAAGAAAAACTTGATTCTTTAGTTCTAAACCTGGGTGAAGGGTTGACCGGTTTAGTTGCCCAAACTCAGAAAGGAATGTTCATAAATAGTGCACAAAACAGTCCTATTGCCGTTAAAGTGCAGGGTACTGATGATTTGGAAGAATGCTTAATTTCCGTACCCTTGATACATCAAAGTAAGATCATTGGCGTTTTGACATTTTCCCGTATGGGTAATAATGGTTATACCGAAGAGGATCTTAATTTACTGGAAACCTTGGCGACCCAGGCAGCTAATGTCCTGGAAAGTACTACCTTATTCCAGAAATTAAGTGCTTCTGAAAAAAATTATAATTCCCTGATCAATGAATCAATTATGGGAATTGCTATTATTAAGAACAATCAGATTCTGTTCTTGAACAATTCATTTGCTAAAATACTGGATTATCCTTTGGAAGAAATTATTAATAAATCTATCCTGGATTATATTTCTAAGGAAACTCAGACCTCTTTTGGTGCCAAAATGACTCAGTATATGATGATGGAAGACAGAATGCAGTTTGAACTTGCTATGCTCAAATCCAACAATAGAACAGCTATATTGGAAGTTACGATCAGTCCGATCCAATGGGAAGATGAACAGGTCACCATGTTTTCTGCAACAGATATTACTGAAAAAATTGAGTTAAATAAACAGCTTCAGCAGACTCAGAAAATGGAATCAATGGGAGCTTTGGCCGGTGGCATAGCTCACGATTTCAAGAATATTCTGGCAGGTATTATCGGTGCAACTGATATGATCCTTTTCAAAATTGAGAAGGACAGTCCCCTGTATAATAATGCTAAAATTATCAAAAAATCAGCAGAGCGTGGAGCAAGTTTAGCACATAGATTGTTAGGTTATTCACGCAGAGAAGAACAAATCAATCAAATTTTCAATATCAATGATATTATTCTGGAAGTAGCAGATATAACAAGTTATACTTTTGAGAAGAACATAGATATAGTAACCAACTTAGCTGAGGACTTTTTAACATTTGAAGGCGATCCTGTAAAAATCCAGCAGATAATTCTTAATCTGTGTGTAAATGCCCGTGATGCTATGCCCCGTGGCGGGACAATAACCATTGAGAGCAGTATCATTACAGCCAGAGCAGAACAAATCCAAAAGTTCGAGAAGATGAATGCCGGAATCTATAATTACTTTAAGGTCATGGATACTGGTACCGGTATTCCTGAAGAAATTATCAAAGAAATCTTCAGTCCATTCTTCACTACAAAGGAGAAAGGTAAAGGAACAGGCCTTGGTTTAGCAACTACCCAGTCAATTGTGGAAGGTTATAATGGTGTAATTGTTGTAACTTCTGTGATAAATGTGGGTACAACCTTCCATATTTATTTGCCTTTCTCAAATAAAGATCTTGAAATCGAAAGAGCAGAAACAACATTCAAAAAAGCAACTGCACATAATATTCTGGTAGTAGATGATGAAGAAATTGTCCTGGAAATTGCACAGGAAATTCTGGAAGAACTCGGAAGCACTGTTCATGCATGCTTCAATGGCGAAGAAGCTCTGAAGTATTTAGAAACAAACTCTAATATTCAACTGATCCTGGCAGACAAAATGATGCCGAAAATGGATGGAATCACCCTTTTCAAAAAAGTTCGGGAATTGTATCCCTCGATCAGGGTTATAATATCAAGTGGATTCACAGAAGATAAGGAAATTAAACAACTCAGGGAAGAAGGGTTGTTTGGCTATATTACCAAACCTTATCATGTCGAAGATCTGGTTAATTTACTGAATAAAGTGTAGGGGATTAGTTGTTAGTTGTTAGTTGTTAGTTGTTATTTGTTAGTTATTAATGATTAATGGTAAATAGTTAATTGATTTACAAGTTCCGGAAAATTGGTACGGAGAAATTCCCGGAATCTGCTTTGTTGTGAAATGATTGTAAGACGTAACCATATTTTTTCTAGCCTGGCTAAATATCTTTTTCTATAAGAAGGGAATTGTGATTCACCGAGGCTGACCAACCTTTTCAAGTAATCGACTAAATCATATTCATTTACGCCTGTAATTGGAAGAGTTAATAGTTTTTTAAAATTCTTTTCCTTATCCATATCCAGCATAATTTGAGAATAATAAAAAGCTGTATTCAAATACAAACAAATATCGACAGTTATATGTTCTTTATTCATTGTTTGATAATCATTGTAAAGGGTTAGAGCAGACTGGAAATGTCCCAGACAGGCCAGGGTAGAGATTCTTTGAGCTATGATACAGGAATAATAATTATCAAAGTTGTAATGCGAGTAAAAATCCATAGCTTCCTGTGATAATTGATCAGCCATCACAAGATCTCCGTATTTCAGACAGGCGTCTGGCAGAGAAATTAATATGCAGGCCAAACCTTCGTCCCAATTCATTTCTTTAATGATCCGATAGTTTTTCAAGCCGAATTCAAAGGCTTTGGGATAATCCATACTATGAACATAATAATCAAAAAACAGTCCATAAATTTTTGCAATACTGAATTGACTGTGGATCTCCAAGGCCAGAGGAAGTGCTTTTTCCAAATAATCCAGTGATAATTCCCACTCATTCCGGAACCGCATGACTTGTACTAACATAATGTAAGCATTGGAAATATCGAACTTATCATTTTTTTTAATTCCAAATTCTAACCATTTTTGGAAGAATTTCTCTGATTTTCTGATTTTTCCCATATTCAAATAAGCCATGCCGATATTAGCAATATTTCGCATATAAGAAACTGAATGTTTATCGTAAAATTTAATTGCATTCATATAATTAGAGATTGATTCCGGATAATTGCCCATAGAAATATGAAGATTTCCCATTGCATTGTAAGCTACACCTTTAAGAACAGGATTTTTGGATTGAGCAATTTCAGCAATAGCAATTTCCAAAGTCTTCATAGATTTCTGATATTCTCCTAAAAGGTGTTGAATATTCCCATTCTCCACTAAATATTCAATTCTCAAATCATTGTTCTTAATCTTTATACTTATTTCCAGTCCTCTTTTATATAAATCGTAAGCATCCTTTAATCTGCCGATGTTAATACAAACATCTGCATTCAACCTTAAGATATTTAGCAAATAATTCATTTTCTTAGAATCATGCAAAGTCTTTTGACTTAGTTTAATTGTCTTTTCCGGCGAGAATCCAAATAATTGGTATATGCTCTCACAATAGGAAAAAAAACTGTCGATAAGGTATTTTCCAGCTTGGTTTTTAGCTGCCTTGACCAGGTATTCCAAGGTTTGATCCAGAAGATTGTCTTCTTTTCTTTGTTTAGGATCAGATAATTGATAGGTCTTTAAATAATGATAAGCAATATCAGGGTAGAAAGAACTTTTATTACCGAATTCACTCTTTAAGTGTCTGGCTATATGTTTATGAATACTTATCAAATCCTTTGTAGAAAGCAATTGATAAACACTTTCCCGAACATATGAATGTTTAAAACTGAATACTTTTTCTCCCAGAGGAATCCACAAATCTTCAAACTGTCCTTCCCACAACAATTGCTCTAACTTAGCATTATTTTGAAAAAATAAATTGATAATATTTGCATTAAATTCTTTACCATAAACTGCTGAATACTTTATTAATTCTCTTAATTCCTCCGAGAGTCTGTCAATTCTGGACAAAATAGTATTGGAAATACTATCAGGAATTCCGGTATTCAGCGAAGAATCTAATTCCGAACCCTGTCCTGCCAGATATTGTACAATCTGTTCGATATAGAAAGGATTTCCCTCACTTTGTCTGATAATAATATTTTTCAGATCCTCATTGATAATTTTATTCTGAGCCAGAAGTTGAACCAATTTACCTGAATTTTCAGTATCAAGACCTGAAAGAAAGATTATTTGATCTTGCTTAACCTGATCATTCTCTAAAAGACTGAGAGGATTTTCCCGGGTAGAAATAAGAATCTGAGATTTATGACTCTTAAGGAGAGATTTGATGAGTTTCAACGATTCGGTATCCATCCAATGCAGATCACTAATTTCTATCACGGTTTTTGTTTGAGCTGAAACAGCACGTATTAAAGATAATATTGCCTTTTGTGACTCTTTGTACTGCGTTTCAGGACTGAGATCGCAGATACTATCCACATCACTATTGAGTTCCAGAAGCCCGAGTAAAAACCGTTCACTTGATTTTAAAAATATATTATTTGGATCAGAGGTTAAAGTATGGAATAATTTCAGGAAACATTTGTAATTTTCCTGATCCGGCACTTCAGGATTTTGCAGAAAAAACTGCTTCAAATATCTGATGAAAGGTTGGAAAGGCTTTTTCACGACTTCGTCACAATACAGATTAATCCAATTAATCTCAAAGTGCAGTTTCTTGATTTCATATAACAGTCTTGATTTACCAATTCCAGGAGCTCCCTGTACAAATAAGACAAAGGGATCATCAATTTGGATATAAGAATTTATGGTCTGAAGTTCTTTCTCTCTGCCCATGAAATAATCCGGATATTGACACAAATCTGTTAAATTTCTTTTTCCCAGTAACTGGTAAACAGAAATTTTTGCTTCAAATCCCTTGAAGTTGCGATCTTGAAGATAGAGAAGGTTGTATTTATTACTTATCTGATAATAATGATAAATATTTTTGTCAGTCAGAATTTGGCCATAATCTGCATATTCCATCAATCTGGCGGATAAGTTAACTGTATTTCCTATACAAGTATAGGTTGCCCTGAATTTATTCCCGATTTTACCGGCAAAGATAGGACCGTAAGCCATTCCAATTTTCATTTGTTCCAGATTTTTCAGACTGAGAATAAAATCCAATGCTCTACTGACAGGATTTTCGTGTGAATATGGTACACCAAACTGTACCAGCATGCTTAAGCCTTTTTGATCAAAATCGAGGCATCCATTGAGATATCCTTTAAAAAACCTGAGATTAATGAGAATATTGCAGATAATTTGTTCTGTATCTGACTGATTTTGGAGCCCGATGAAGATTGAGATGATATCCCTGAATTCACTTTTTACTTCTTTTTCCAGCAAAGAATTCGGCAGAAAAGCCTGTAATATTTTCTTTAATTGTAACTGATCCAATTTAGTTACTGCCAGAGGTTTTGTTCTATGTATTTTGGGGATTACAGGATAGTTTTCACTATTGCCAAAGAGATCATGATTTTCCAGATACGCAGCTTGCATCGCTTTAGTTATAGCTTCACCACCCATGAAATAAGTAAAAAATCCCTCAGAGCCGATAATTCTCCAATCAAATGTTCCCTTACCTAAACCAATTTTAAGAGACACAGAATATTCACCGTATTTAGTTTGAATTTTTAGATTGTTCCTGAAATGATTTGAGATGTTCAACAAACAAATTTGGGTGTGTACCTCTACTTCCTGACAATTCTGACCTCTGACCTCAAACAAAGCAGTAATAGCATCTCCTGCAAAAGCTGAAATAAATCCATTTTGCTGATAGATTTCTTTAATAATAAAGTCAAAAACACTATTAACAATCGAGGAAATAATCTCTGCACCTTCTTTTCCATTTCGCATTAACTGCCTTGTCATAGAGGTAAAACCGGAAATATCCATAAATAGAGCAATGGCTTCACCACTACCGGAGTTAATGGTATTTATAAATTTATTTCTGATAAAATCAGGCAGGAAATTTTGCATTTAAGGCCTCTTGCCTTGGTAAAACATAATTATTAAACATAATTGAAATCAGGTTTTTATATAAGAGAATAGCTAATTTAGGGTTAGCTTTTTCTATAAGTTCAAATATTTGATTAGTATATCGGACAACCACACAGTCTGTTTTGCACTTAATTGAAGCTGTTCTGTTAATATTCAGCAGGATACCAATTTCACCGAAAATACTTAGGTCAGGGATTTCATTGAGATTAAGGACATTAGTAATAATTCCGGGGCTTTGCTTGTAAGCGATTAAATTTCCTCTCAAATTTATATAGAAATAATCACTGGGAGAATCTTCTTTAAATACTACAGAATCTTTATGAAGAACCAGTTTTTCCCCTCTGTTCAAAAGCCATTGAATATCCAATAAATCGATGTCTTTAAACAGGTTAACATTGTTTCTCAACTTGATTAACAAATCAGTATTGATGCGTGTTTCCATTAACCTGCTCCTGCAAAGCCAGTTTGAGAATTTTATTTACAAAATCACCTTTGGCTTCTGAATAAAGCAATCTTTTTTGACGATATTGCTCAGCTAGTACAATCTTTAATTGATAATATTCTTCAGCATAATCTATATTAGCTATGAGGTAATCCCTAAAAAGAATTTTTTCCACCCAGAATTTGCTTTTGTACTCAACAAGGTGAATTTGATGGGATATTTTGCCATTGGAGAACCTATAAAAAAATCTTCTGTCGGGAACAGAGTTCTCGAAAACCTGATCATATATGTAATCAATTTGCCACAAAGCTTCACGCACAGTATCAAACTGAGCCAGGTCATCAATACCTATCATCAGGTCAATAATAGGTTTAGCTGGCATAAGAGGAATGGCTGTACTGCCGATATGTTCTATATGCAATTTCATATTAGGTAAAACTTCTGAGATTCTTTTTTTCTCTTGATGAAATGCCAAAAGCCACAGAGGATTGTAGTCTTCCAGTTCCACAGGATGTTTAACAAATTCATCAGTCATTTTTAGCAGCCTGAGGTAAGTCTTTCCCAAAAATGATAAAATAAATTGTGCCTAGCACACCAAAAACAAAAGCAGCAATTAAATTAAGCTGAGGAGATAATTGCCATAACCAGGCTCCTCCAAAAGCTGCTATGGAGACAATAACATCTCTGATCAAATAGTATAAGCCAAAAGTACCGGCTTTTTTATCCTCATCTGCCAAATCCATGATCAAAGCCTTCCGGGTCGGCTCGCCAAACTCTTTCAAACCTCTGATCACAAAAGCTAAAACAAAGCCCCAGAAAGTGGAACTGAAAATCAGAATCAGAGGGAAGAGACTGAAAAAGACAAAGGTCATGGCTACAAAGGGTTTTTTAGTGCTTTTGTCAGCATAATAAGCCACGGGAATATAAATCAACATAGCTGTAACCATTTCGATAGTAGTTAAAATTCCAAACTGAACTGCAGATATTTTATGAATTTTCATCACCCATACGACAGCAAAAGCGTAGGGAATTTGTTCACAAAAGCGGATTAAGATGTCGGAGGTCAGTAAATTCTGCAGGTCTTTGTTGAAATATTTCCACAGAGAAAAAGGGTTCTTTTCAGCCTTTTTGGTTGTTTGATCTTCCTTAATTACTATTTGTTGAATAATCATGGCAATTACACCCAGGATAAAGGCAACAACAAAAGCAAGACGGATTCCATCAGTTTCACCATATAGTTTGATAAACAATCCGCCTAATAAAGGACCAAGGGCCATAGGTAAACGCCGTACCAAAGAATGCATGGATACACCCATGGTCCGTTTAGTCTTGGGCAAAACGGAAGAGACCATACTCATAGATGCAGGTAAAGAGATGGCAGTCCAGGATAAAAAGAAAATAGATCCAATAACTACAGCCTGCCAGTAAGGAAAAATAATCACTATAGCATATCCGAATAAAGCCAACAGATTAAAGACAAGCAGTGCTTTCTTGTATCCAAGCCGATCACTGAGATACCCTCCCGGGAAGGAATATAGGGCATTCAGCAGATTATTCATGCCGTTCAGTAAACCGATGGATAAAGTTCCACCACCCAATGCGAGCAGATAGATTGGCAGAAAGCGTTCGGACAGCTTCTCCCCCATACCCACCAGAATCACCATCAGCAGCAAAGCTGTAAAGCTCTGTCTCAAGGCAAAGAAATCAACTATTCTTCGGAAAATACTTTTATTACTCATGGTTTTATTTAATACAAACTAATTCTGAGCGTCAAGTTTAAAATTTTATAAGGGAAATAGATGAGTTAGATTTGTTCTATTTTTGCCCATAATATTGATTTATTCTGTTTCTTATACCATCCACCAAATAAATTTATTATCTCTTTTCCCCCCTTATCATTAACAACTAACAACTAACAACTAATAACTATCCCTCATCTTTCTTGACAATTCTTCCCTGATATTAGTTTTTGCATTAAACCTATAAGGTTTAATAATTAATAAGTGCCTGAAAGGAAAGTAATAAAATGCAACAAGATAATCAAATTCTCAAAATGAGAAAAGAAAAATTACAGAAGTTACGAGAATTAGGAGTGGATCCATATCCAACCACCAGTAACAGAACACACAAGATCATTCAGCTTTTGGATAATGAGAAAGAATATGCTGAGAAAGAACAGCGTGTCAGTATATGCGGTCGTATCTTTACCATGCGTCGTCAGGGTAAGATTGGTTTTGCCAAGATCAGTGATGATTCCGGTAAGATTCAGGCATTTGTCCGCAGCGATAATGTCGGAGCTGATAATTATGAAATCTTTAAATTATGTGATGCCAGTGATTTTGTCCAAATAGACGGTACCTGTTTCTATACTCAAACAGGTGAATATTCTGTTAATGCAGAAAAAGTAACTTTATTGAGCAAGAATATGCGTCCTATTCCTGCAGTAAAAGAAAAAGTAGAAGATGGAAAAGTCATTCGCTATGATGAATTTGCTGATATAGAATTACGCTACCGTAAAAGATATCTGGATCTGTTATTGAATCCTGAAAATAAAAAAGTATTCGAAACCAGATCAAAGATCATCCGACTCATCCGTAACTGGCTGGAAAATAAAGGTTTTCTGGAAGTGGAAACTCCCATCCTCCAACCTCTTTACGGTGGTGCTAATGCCCGTCCTTTTACTACTCACCATAATACTCTCGATATGGATCTCTACTTAAGAATCGCTACTGAATTATACTTAAAAAGACTCATCGTCGGCGGGTTCGAAAGAGTATTTGAAATAGGCAAGAATTTCCGTAATGAAGGTATGGACAGAAGTCACAATCCTGAATTTACTCTGATGGAACTTTATCAGGCTTTCAGTGATCTGGACGGCATGATTGACCTTACTCAGAATTTGATGCATGATGTGGCTCTGGAAGTATTGGGAACTGTTAAATTCGACTTTAATGGGCAGGAAATAGATTTTTCTCTCCCTTGGAGAGCAGTTCCAATGACTGAACTCATCAAAGAACACACAGGTTTCGATGCCTCTGATTTCAATTATGACAAGATCAAAGGGTTCTGTAAACAACATAAAATAGAAGTTGATCCCCATGCCGGCCCGGGTAAATTAATTACCGAGATCTTCGATCATTTTGTGGAAGGAAAACTAATCCAGCCGACCTTCGTGACAGATTTTCCGACCGAAGTCTCCCCTCTGGCTAAAAAGAATCCCAAGAATCCTCAACTCACGGAAAGATTCGAATTGTTCATCAACGGATGTGAATATGCCAATGCCTTTACTGAGTTGAATGATCCTCTCGATCAGCGGGAAAGACTGGAAGATCAGGCTAAGAAAAGAGAATTAGGTGACTTGGAAGCTAATGTAGTGGATGAAGATTTCCTCGAAGCTCTCGAATACGGTATGCCTCCAATGGGCGGATTGGGTATCGGTATCGACAGATTTATTATGCTTCTCACCAATAATACTTCCATCAAGGAAATTATTTTCTTCCCTCAGATGAAACCGGAATAGTTAGTTGTTAATAGTTAGTGGTTAATGAGAAAACACATAAATATATAGGCGGCCGTAAGGTCGCCTTTTTTTGTTTTACAGAGCAAAAACCCGAACTTGACAGCATCATCCAACTTGAATATTTTTGATTTTGTATATAAGATTGATTGGCTTAATGTGTCTATGGAGGCTGAAATTGAAAGACAATGAATTATTGGATCTTATTCAATGCGGAGAAACAAGTACGGTTCAGTTTAAAAAAAAACTGACCTCTGCAGATGCTTTTGCCGCAGAGATGACAGCCATGTCCAATTCCCTCGGAGGAATGATTCTGCTCGGTATTGAAGACAAAACCGGTGAAATTAAAGGCTTAAGTAATCCTGAAATTCATGATTATCTCACGAAAATAGGAAATATTGCCACAAACAATGTTATTCCAATTATTTATATAAAGACAGAAGTAATGGTTATTAATACGAATAAAATCCTTGTTATTCACATTGAAGAAGGAATCAATAAACCATACAAAGACCGGAATGGAGTCATTTGGATCAAGCAGGGCTCTGATAAAAGAAAACTAACTGATAATGCAGAACTCTTAAGATTATTTCAAAAAAGCAGCAATTTGTCTATCGATGAAATGTTGATTTATAATACCAATATTGATGATGTTCATAAAGACAAATTCTCGGAATACTATCTGAAGGAATTCGGAGAAGAATTGGAAAACAGTAATTTGGATTATGCCAAAATCCTAACCAACATCAGTATAATGCGGGATAATAAATTAACCTTAGGCGGTCTTCTCTTTTTCGGAAAAAAACCGCAGCAGTTTAAACCGATATTTTGTATCAAAGCTGTTTCTTTTTTTGGTAATGAAATTGAGGGTTCAAACTACAGAGACAGTAAGGATATTGAAGGTACGATTCCTGATATATTTGATCAGGCAATGTCCTTTTTCCAGTCAAATTTAAAGCAAATCCAAAACGGACAAAACTTTAACTCTGTCGGTATTCTGGAAATATCTAAAATAGCTATCGAAGAATTACTCCAAAATGCTTTAGTTCACAGAGATTATTCCAAGAATGCTCCGGTCAGAATTTTTATTTTTGATGACCGTATCGAAATAATCAGTCCCGGCTGTTTGCCCAACAGTCTGACTATTGAGAATATTAAATCTGGAAATGCTGTTGTGAGAAACAATCTGTTATCTACTTTTTGTGCAAAAACCATGAAATATCGGGGACTAGGTTCTGGGGTTAAAAGAGCGATAAAAGAAGAACCCGCTCTTGTTTTAATTAACGATATCGAGGGAGAACAATTTATTGTTAAAATCCCAAGGAAAAATATTTAAACAATTTAGTAAAGCCAACCTCTAAAAAGATTTCACCAAAAATCTCATTAAAACCTCTACTGAACTTTTCTGTTCAATTTCCTAAAAATCAAAACCTTCAAAATCTCTTTCTCATGTCCGTGTTCGTCAGTGTTAGTCCGTGATAGTCTGTGTACCCACACCTACTCCTGACTCTGAATCCGATCGCCAGAACCATTTCCAATGAATAGAATGTAACATTATATTCCTTCCCGTCCGGGGCAGTTGTAAAGTAATTCTTTACAACTGAATTAGACTCTAATTCTTTTTCTTCCAATATATTAGCAATGTGTTGACCTATATTTTTCTTCGAGGTGTCAAAAAGTTCTGCTAACTGATTTTGATTCATCCAGACCATACCATTCTTGGCAAACAAGGATACTGAAGCCTTTCCATCAGCAGTATTGTAAATAATAATATTCTGTTTTTCTGTTTCCATACCAAGAACTCCTCTTATTTGTTACAGCAAAATCGACTTTGCATAACTAAATAACAAATATCATTTAAAACTCTTGTGTCTATTAAAATCATCCTAAAAAAATAAGTCATATCCTACGCCAAAAAGAATTTCTTATCTTATTTGACTTGACGTGAAATATTGTGTAAAGCAAATTTGTTAATAGTAAAAAGATCTTCCTGGAGGAATAATGCTCAAAAGAATCTTAATGGTTTTAATTTTTAGTATTAACTTTAGTATATTTCAAATTAGTCTTTCAGCCCTTTCTACTAAAGAGAAACAATTAATACTGTTGCATAATTTTAGTACTTATTTGAATCAATCTATTCTATCAGAGGCATTTGAGCGATTTACTCAATATGAATTATTAAATATTCACTCTGAATGTCTTTCTCAAAAAGAAACCACTAAAAAAAAAAATACTGTCAATTTGTTCAACGAACTACAACTTTATGATTTATGTGACAAATTCTTCTGGAAATCCTCAGGACAAGTGTTTAATTCAGAGTTAAAGCATGATATAAATGATATCGACTTCGATTCTATGATAAAAAAACATCCTGGCATTTATGAAATATACGAAATAGCAGCATTATTTCATCTTAGTGCCTTGGATTTTTCTGCGGGTAAAAAATATATTGAAAGAGGTTTAAAAGCTTTTCCGGAATATCCTAAAGCTTCTCTGCTAAAGGGTATGTATTGCATAATAACAAATGAAGATGTTAAGACCGGGCAGGATCTAATTCAGAAAACCTTGGAATCTAGTAATACTGCAAACAATTATTTTTTTGTCGGAATAATGTATAATTTTCTTGTTAAAAACAAGAAAGTAGCACAGGAATATTATACACAGGCAATCGAGCTAGATCCGCAAAATTTCTTAAGTTATCTCACTATGGCAGAGTTGGCGGGTTATGAATATAAAGAATTTGACAGGGCTGAAGAATATTATGAATATGCCTGTATGAATAGTAGTTTTTCTAATTATCCACATTTTCTATATTCTACATACCTTTTTGAAAAGAAAAAAGACTATGTAAAAGCACAAAATTTTTTGAATATCACCAAAGATATAGGTGTTCCAGTTAATATGTATAGAGTAAAATTAATGCAGATCGATATCTACGAATACGGGTTTAAGGATCACAAATCTGCTATAATTGCCTTAGACAGTCTTCTAAATGAGGATCCGAATAATTTAAGGAATTTAACACGTTACATAAAGCTTCAGAAGTATTATCCAATCAAAAAGAACTTAGAAAAGAGAATTCGTAAAGCAATACAACTGAATACCAGTGATTCAGAATTACATTTGGAATTGGGAAAATACTATTTGAATCAAGATCAAGATTATATCAGAGCTAAAGAAGAATTCGAAAAAGCAATCAAAATACACAGAGAAGATCCCATCAATTATTTCGAATATGCGAATTATTTTGCTTCTGAAAAAATAGCCAAATTCTCTAAAGCTGAAGATAATTATCTCAAAGCAATCAATCTTGATCCTGAAAAAAAGATTTTTTATGACTCTCTGGGTATGCTCTATATGGATAAATTGCATAAACCTGAGAAAGCAAAAGAAAACTTCCTTAAAGCCATCGAAATTGATCCCAAATACCCGGATGCATATTTGCACCTGATCCTCTTAACCAAAAATATTATGAAAAATCAAAACGAGGCCGATAAACTGATTGATGACGCTATCCAGAAATTCCCGGAAGATACCAGATTCAAAGAGATTAAATAGAGTAAATACCTCAATTTTCAGACAATGATCAAGGGCAGCCGTGAGAGATTGTCTCCTACAGGAAGTGCATATATATTTTCCCCCCTTCCCTTGATAAAGGGGAAAGGACGGAGATGGGTTGTTTTGTCACGGAAGTCTGTCTGCTAAAAATGCCATTCAGCCTTTTGAACCGACGAGACGTCGGTTATTCCCATTCTGAAACAAAGCCATATCTCACGCCGTGCAAACATATCCTTAGTTCTGTGTAAGTAAAATACTCCATGATGCTGGACAGAATGAGTACCCCTGCCAGAATAATATCTGCTCTTTTGACATCCATGCCCCTGATTTGTCTGCGTTCTGAAGATGTATAACTCTGCAGCAGTTCTATTTTTTCCTGCAATTGACTGAGAGTAATAACTTTTCCCTGGAGATTTTCCAATGGCTCATCATAGATCATCAAACCTAAGGTCGTAATCGTTCCCCCGACTCCTATCAGGCAGTCCTGTTTTTCCGGCTGAAAGAACTTTTGCTGCAGAAATCTGTGGAAATATGACTGTAAATCTGTACATTGTTCTTTGGACACACTCTCGAAGCTCAGAAATTTCTCTGTCCCGTTTAAGGCCCCCAGATCAAAGCTCTGTATTTTAGTGATTTGTTTTCCCTCACTCAGAATCAATTCCGAACTTCCCCCGCCAATATCGATTGTCATAGCTCTGGTGTTTTCCAGTCTCAGACTGTAGTAAGCTCCCAGAAAAGCAAAGGTTGCTTCTTCCTTTGCATTGATCACTCTGATCGCCAGGTCATATTCCTGAAACAGCAGGCGATCGAAATCTATTTTATTCTTGGCATTTCTCAGCCACATAGTACCAATTACAAAGATTTTCCAGGTACGCTTTTCCGGCAAATTGAACAAACACCGGCCGATTAAAGAGATGGTCTCCCGGATCTTTTCCTGGGATATCAGACCAGTTTTCTCCAGATCCTTCCCGATTTGAGTAACATACATCTCATCAAAATAAACTTCCCTGCTCTCCAGATCCAATGCTAAAAACTTCAATGAATTGGATCCTACTTCTAATACACAAACTCTTTTGGGCATAAAAACTCCGGAATACTTATTTAACATAGTTAGACATGATAAACAGGATCACAATTCTTTCCCTAAATATTTTTTGAATGATACAAGAGAATTGTGAATCTCCCAATTCCTGTTTCAAAATAGTGAATACCAGTGCTAAAAGTCAAGAAAAATGATTGGTAGGGTAGTTATTAAATCAACATCAAAAATGTAATAATGGACGATATGGACATTATGGACTCTACGGACAATATGGACAGAAGAGGAAGGAGAATTATCAAAACCCGCAGGCAAGTATTAAGGGAAGAGTAGGCAGTGAGCAGTATGCAGAGGGCAGTGAGAGAGAGAATAACTCACCCCCGAGGACAGGTGTCAGGTACCTGGTATCAGGGGTCAGTTGAGATTAGGAAGCAACAATCCATTATCTGATTCAAAACTTGCGAAGCAAGGGGAGTGAAGGAGACCCGGGAAAAATGTTGAAACCCGCAGGCAAATACTTAGGTGCCAGTAGTCAGGTGTCAGGTATCAGAGGAGAAAGAATTAAGAAAATGGACTTTATGGACATGATGGACTATAGGGACAATATAGTTACTATTAGTTAATTGTTAATTGTTAGTTAGGGAACGTAAAGAAATGTTTTGAAAACACGGATTTATACTGACTTAGACAGACTAAGACGGACAACGACAGAAATTTTAGTTCAAAAATTAACCAGATATTATCCGTGTTTCACATTTGCATTGACAAGCGGAGCGGTTTCTATAAAAAGGGCAACGATGTGCTAGGTGGGGAGTCAGCGGTGCCCTGTAACCCTCAACCCGCTCTAGGGGGGCTGAATTCCCGCAGGAGAATATCGATTTTCTCTTAAGCATCGAGAAGTAGTGTTGAGAGCAAAGCCCGGCGCAATTGGGAGCTGTGAATCTTGTCAGATCTGGAAGGAAGCAGCAATAAACGGATTTCCTGATGTGTAGCCGGTCCACTTGGCTTGAGCTAACTGGCGGTGTTTTTCATGAAATAGATATCAATTGCGGGTGCACATCATTTTCTCTCAAAAATTAATAGACACCAACCACGCCTAAATTATCCTTGTACAAAAAATAGAAAACTCTTTAAGGAGATAAATGTGGAAACTAAAAACTTCCTTTTTGAAATTGGTGTTGAAGAGATTCCGGCTGGATATATTGCCAATGCATTGACTAAAATTCAAGAATATTTTGTATATAAATTAATGGATAATAAGATCACTTATGATGAATTGAAAACTTATTCTACTCCGCGTCGTTTCACTGTCTATATTAAGGGGTTGATCACTCAACAGGCTGACGAAACAGTTGAGAAACTGGGACCTGCGAAAAGAGTCGCCTTCAATGAAGACGGCACTCTGTCTAAGGCTGGAGCAGGATTTTTGAGAAGCTGCAGTGCCAGTGAAAATGATTATTCTGTCAAAGAGACCCCCAAAGGTGAATATCTGTTGGTTACCCAGAATATCAATGGTAAACTTACTTCTGAAATCCTGAAATCAGCCTGTGAAGATATCATCAAGAAACTTCAATTCCCTAAATCTATGCGTTGGGGTAATCTGGATACAAATTTTGCCAGACCAATTAGATGGATAATCGCTCTTTTTAATGAAGAGATCCTCCCTGTTCAAATTGACAATATTTCTGCTTCCAATATATCTTACGGGATCCGTTACGAAAAGCTGTCCAATCCTGTTAGGATCAATCATCCGGATGAATACATAGAAAAACTGAAACAAGTAAAAGTCTATGCTGACAGAGAAGAGAGAAAAAATCTTATTCAGGAGCAGTTAAAAGAATTATATAAAAACTCAAATTCCACGATCATTGATGATCCCCGTTTGTTGGATATTGTGACTGATCTGGTGGAATATCCGACTGCCGTTATTGCTGAATATGAGGAAAAGTATCTCAGACTGCCGGAAAAGATCATCACTTCAACTTTAACCCAGAACCAGAAATATTTTGCTGTTCAGAATGCCGATGGCAAACTCAGCAACCAGTTTGTTTTTATTTCCAACGGAGATCCTGCTTGTTCCAATATTATCAAATTGGGTAATCAGAAAGTTGTCCGGGCCAGACTGGAGGATGCGGATTTTTATTATAAAGAGGATCTAAAACATAATCTTGATGTATTTGTACCTAAATTGGATGATGTAGTTTTTCAGGCAAAACTGGGTACCTTACTCGAAAAAACCGAAAGAAATTCTGAACTCGTGCGTTTCTTATGCCAGAAATTGAATTGTGCCCCGGAAGATACACAGGATTGTCTGAGAGCTGTCCGATTGGCTAAAGCTGATCTGGTTACACTGATGTTGGGTGAAAAAGAGTTTACCAAACTTCAGGGATATATGGGCATGATATACGCGATAGAGACCGGGGAAAAAGTTGAAATAGCTCAGGCAATTTACGAGCATTATCAGCCCCGCGGTCAGAATGACGCACTTCCTTCCACTCAGATTGGGGCGATCGTAGCCTTGGCAGACAAAATTGATACGGTCTGCGGGATTATCGGAGTGAATCTGGTTCCCACCGGTTCCAATGATCCTTTTGCTCTGAGAAGAGCTGCAAATGGTATCGTTCAGATCATCGACTCCCATAAATTCAATCTGTCTTTAACCGAAATGATTGATAAAGCATTTTCTCTTCTGAACTCCAAACTATCCGAACCTGATTTCAATAAGGCTATAGTTTATGACTTCTTCAAACAAAGAGTTGTCTGGTTATTACAACAATCCGGAATTGAATATGATGTAATTAATTCTGTGATGCATATTGATTTCTCCGATATAGCTGATCTACAGAAAAGAGCTTTGGATCTGCAAGCTTTCAAGAAGAGAGATGATTTTATGCAATTGGTTCAGGGCTTTAAAAGAGTGGCTAATATACTTGGGAAGTTCAATCTGGAAACTAAGATCAACAGAAGTTTATTTGAGATCGAAGCAGAAACCCAGCTTTTTGATGAATATAACAATCTATACCCTGTAATTATGTCTTTATTGGTGAATAAAGATTACCGGACGATCATGGAGAAATTAGTCAGCTTCCGCAAACACATTGATCTTTTCTTTGATAAAGTGCTTGTGAACACAGAAGATGAGAAAATAAAAAATAACAGATATGCTCTATTGGAATTGATCAAACAGTTGTTTATTGAAGTGGCGGATCTGTCTCTGATTGTTACAGATATTTAAATAATGTGACCACTCCCAAAAGTGTAATAGCCACATAAGGCACAAAAAACACAAAAAGGGGAATGGGATTAGTGGTTTTTAGGTATTAAATTATAAAAAAAATAGATTAGGAGAAATCTTATGGAAATCTTACAAAATTTCAAGGCAAAAGCTAAAGCACTCAAGGGCACAATCGTGTTGCCGGAAGCTTTTGATGAGAGAACATTACGAGCTGCCGGAATCATCAGAACAGAAGATCTGGCCAAAGTAGTTTTGATCGGCAACCCTGAAACTGTTAAAAAGGATGCTGCTGCCAAAGGAATCGATATTTTAGACAGTGAGATCATTGATCCTGCAACTTATCCTGCCATTGAAGAATTTGCAGAATGGTTTTATGAAAAAAGAAAAGCAAAGGGTGTGAGCCAGGAAGAAGCAGCTCAGATCGTTTTAAGTCCGTTGTTCTTTGGTGCTTTGCTGGTTAAGTTCGGGAAAGTTAACGGAATGGTAGCCGGGGCAGCCAACACTACTGCTGATGTTCTGAAAGCAGCTTTACAGGTAGTGGGAGTTCAACCCGGTCTAAAGACTGTATCAAGTTCTTTTATCATGGTTACGCCGGACTTCATGGGTGAAGACAGAATCTTTATTTTTGCTGATTGTGCAGTTGTTCCCAATCCTACAGCAGATCAATTGGCAGACATAGCTATGAGTTCAGCTAAAACAAGAAAGCAGTTGTTGGGAGATGAACCGAAAGTTGCTTTGCTTTCGTTCTCAACTAAAGGCAGTGCTCAGCACGAGTTAGTGGACAAAGTGTTGGATGCTAAAAGAATATTGGAAGAGAGAAAAGTTGATTTTGCTTTTGACGGTGAATTACAGTTGGATGCTGCTATAGTACCCAAAGTAGCAAGTTCGAAGGCACCTGGAAGCGATGTAGCCGGACAGGCGAATGTTTTGATCTTCCCTGATTTGCAAGCAGGAAATATCGGTTATAAACTTGTACAGAGATTTGCTAAAGCAGAAGCCATTGGTCCCGTTATCCAGGGTTTGGCGGCTCCTATATGTGACCTTTCGAGAGGCTGTTCGACAGATGATATTGTGAATACATCGGCCTTGGTACTTTTGTTGTCTCAGTAGGTATTATTAGTTTAATAAATAATAACTTAGAGATTTTCTTGACAGAAGTGTTAACTTATTATATTGGAAAGTTTCAAGTTGTTTTCCAAACTGGAAATAATTACATTGGGTAATTAGGTAAGTTTGAGAAGATTAAGATAAAATTCTTTGGAGGAAAAATGTCTTTAGCAAAATTCTTTGGTCTTTTTTCCAATGACATAGCTATAGATCTGGGAACCGCTAATACATTAGTATATAAAGCGGGAAGCGGAATATTGATAAATGAGCCATCTGTGGTAGCTTTAAACAATGATAATAAGAAAATTATTGCAGTTGGTGAAGATGCGAAGCAGATGTTGGGTAAGAATCCTGATGAAGTCAGAGTCATCAAGCCTATGAAAGATGGGGTGATTGCAGATTTTCAAGTTACCGAGTTAATGTTGCGGGATCTGATTCTGAGAGCCCAGAAGAAAAAACTGCTGATCAAACCGAGAGTCATTGTTTGTGTACCTTCAGGTATAACTGAAGTGGAAAAAAGAGCAGTAAGAGACAGTGCACTGCATGCCGGAGCAAGAGAAGTATATCTGGTATCAGAGCCAATTGCTGCTGCAATCGGAGCTGATTTACCAATTCACAAGCCTTTCGGTAACATGGTTATGGATATTGGGGGTGGGACAACAGAAATCGCGGTAATATCCCTTTCTCACATTGTTGTCCATAATTCTATCCGCACAGGCGGTGATAAGATGGATATTGATATTGTTAATTATTTAAGAAAGAAACACAATATTTTTGTAGGAATTCAAACTGCCGAAAGAATTAAAAAAGAAATCGGGTCAGCACATCCGTTGAAAGAAGAGCTTTATATGGATGTACGCGGCAGGGATATTATTACGGGTTATCCTGTAACGGTAAAAATATCATCTATGGATATCAGGGAAGCACTTTCTGAGACTGTTGGTACCATGATAGATGCGGTAAAAAGGTTGTTTGAAAAGACAGCACCGGAATTATCGGCGGATATTGCAGAAAGAGGAATTGTTTTAACGGGTGGTGGTGCAAGGCTCAAGGGTTTGGATCAAAGAATCAGAGAAACAGTTGATTTGCCTGTGCATGTGGTACCTGATCCTCTTACCTGTGTTGTCAGGGGAAGCGGAAAAATCCTTGATAATTTAGAAGAGTATAGAACGGTACTTATTAAGAGAATTGAAGACTAATTATTGTGAAAAAGTATTCTCTGCTCTTTCTTTTTATACTAATAGGAATTATTCTTTTCTGGGGGGATACCGAAGACAGGATAAGCAAAGCTAATTTTCTTAGCAGTACAATTTTTTATCCTTTTTCGGTATCTTTGAATGAATTTCATAACATCACTGCTCTAAAAGAAACGAACAAAACTTTGCGGGAAGAGTTGGCTAACAAAGAGTTAGAGAAGATTCAGCTGCAGAATAAGTTGAGCAGATTGAGCAGTTCCAAAATTCAATTTCCTTTACCTGATTCGGAATTTGTTATGGCCGATATAATTGGTTATTCCGGTAATTTTCAGGACAGAAACATCATAATAGACAAGGGAAGTATGCATGGGATAAAAGTCAATTATCCTGTAATTTCCAACAATGGGATTGTGGGAAAAGTGGTGGTAGTAGCGAGGAATTATTCCATTATTCTCCCGCTAACTCATCAGGAATTCAAAGTAGCAGTATTGGATCAAAGCAAAGGGATACAGGGTTTGTTGGAGAATGATGTTTACGGTAATACTTATATTTCCATGATTAAGCTGGATTCCGAAGTTGGTATTGGTGACACAGTTGTCACATCCAATATATCACGAATATTCCCCAAGGGATTTCCCGTGGGTACGGTAGCAAAGCTCCTGGAAACCCAGGATAATTTGTATTTAAAAGCCATTATTAACACCTACACAAACATAAGAAATCTGGATTATGTTTATGTTTTATTTCAACCCAGGAAGGTGAATTATGACAAAGGTATTCCAACCAATAATTGAAGTTAACGGGCAAAAATATTTAAGAATTCCTGTTAAAACCCGTATATTGAAAACAGGAGATGATTTAGTTCAGATAATCAAAGAATCGGCTCAGGGGATTTTGGAGCGAGATGATATCATTGTCATCAGTGAAAGTCCTATGGCAATTACGCAGGGCAGGGCTATCCCTGTCTCAGAAATCAAGATAGGCTTTTTGGCCAATATTCTTTGGAGATTTGTTTCCAAAGTTAAATATGGGATAGGTTTACGGGCACCCACAAGTATGCAGTGTGCCATTGAAGAAGCAGGAAGTATCCGTATTCTTATGGCTGCAGCGATTTCAGCAATCACTAAACTTTTCGGACGCAAGGGTGATTTTTATCGGATTGCCGGAATGCAGGCTGCATTGATTGATGCTGCACATACTTCACCTGTACCACCCTATGAAAGTTGTGTAATCAAAGGCCCTAAAAATCCGGCCAAAGAAGCACAAAAAATAGCCATAGCTCTTGGTAATGAGGTTGCAGTCATGGATATCAATGATATCGGGGGAAGTTGGATGATTGGCGGTAGCAGAGGAATAAATAAACTCTTTATGGAAAAAGTAATGAAAGATAACCCACAAGGTCAGGGTGATGAACTAACTCCGATCTGCATTGTCAGAAAGCAGGTATGAAAGTACTAAAAACCATTATTATCGGAATTATGTTTGTCTATTTACAGACTTTGGTCTCTTACCAATTAAGTATAGCAGAAGCCATGCCTTGTTTAATACTGCCATTTTTGGTATATTTAAGCATTACACATGAGATGAAGACAAGTATAACTGTCAGTTTTTTTATGGGATTGCTGGTCGATATAACCTATCCTTCTTTGCTTGGGCTCAGTATTATTGACTTTGTTTTGATCTCATTTTTGGTTAATACTTATCATAAAAGTATTAATAAGGAAAAGGTTTTTCCTGTCTTTTTATCATTGTTATCAGTTAATCTGATCCATTTTTTCATCTATACTCTGCTGAATCTTCTTATAGCAGGAGCAGGGACATCACCCATTCTTTTTCTGTCAGTTTCACTTCTTTATAACACAGTATTAACAGTGTTGTTGACTTATTTACTAGTTATTCTTAATCAATTAAAAATAGTAATAGATGCCACCTAATAAGCAAATTCATTATTATTTTAAATTAGCTGTTTTTATTCTGATTGGGATATTATCAATATCTTTGTTCTATATGCAATTGATCAAGGGAGATTATTACAAGGAAATTGGAGAAAAAAACTATGTCCGGATCAAGAGAATAACACCAACCCGTGGGGAAATATATGATCAAAGATATTTGCCTATTGCAGTGAACAAGCCTTCGATCAACCTTTATATCACAATTGGTAAAATTCATAATAAATATAATTCGGCCCGGTATATTTCTAAAAACTTTGATTTGCCTTATAATGATGTTTTGAAATTGATTGAAAAGAATAAGTTCCAAACTTATCAGGAAATTCTTGTTTATGAGAACATTTCATATGAGAAGGTTTTGGAGCTATCTGAAGATTTGAACTTCTATCCTGAGCTCAATTTCCGAACAGAGACTATGCGTGATTATCTGATTCCAAATCATTTTACGGGTTATGTTGGACGTATAAATGATAAAGAATACGCCACTTTAAAAAGTGAGGAGTATGCACTGAATAGTCTTATTGGCAAGTCCGGATTGGAGAAATATTATGAGAGTCTTTTGAGTGGAAAGCCGGGATATGAGATTATCCAGGTGGATGCCAGAGGCAGAAATCTCAATCTTTTCCACAATAATCTGAATAAAGTACCTGAGAATGGGTTAAATCTCATACTTACTCTGGATTTGAAGCTGCAAAAATATACGCAGCAAATAATGGATACCGGATTCAAGGGTTCTGCGGTGGTCATGGATGTCAGAACAGGGGGAATTCTGGCCTATGTCAGTGTGCCTGAATTTGATCAAAATCTTTTTACACAACCCCTTAAAGCTGAGGATTGGGCACTAATCACGAATAATCCCAACAAACCTATGTTTGACAGAGTGACTCATGGTGCATATCCTCCCGGGTCAATATTCAAGCCTTTGACTGCTTTTCTGGGCCTGGATAAAGGAGTAATTACTCCTTATACTGTTTTAGAATCTTGTGCAGGCGGAATGCAAATCGGGAACAGATTCTTCAAATGCTGGCAGAAATCAGGTCATGGAGCACTAAGTTTATCTGATGCGATGAAGCATTCCTGTGATACTTATTTTTATGATCTGTCTCTGAAGGTGAGTCTGGAGGATTTTTATGCCTGGGTCTATAAATACAAATTAGTCGGGAAAACCGGAATAGATTTACCTAATGAAAGAAATGGGCTTTTCCCGGACAGAGCCTGGTACAAAAAGCACTATGGCACAAGAATATCTATAACAGGGCAAAAAGTGAATTTGGCTATCGGTCAGGGGGAATTACAAATCACACCTCTGCAAATGTGTGCATTTTATGCTGCCATTGCAAATGATGGAGTATGGATGCGGCCGCATTTAATGGAAAAAGCGATGGGAAGTAAAACTGTCTATTACCGGGATTTTAATCCTCAGACCAGTTATCAGTTACCTGTTCAAAAAGAGTATTTGCATTTTATTCAGCAATCGTTATACAGAGTTGTTAACGAACCAGGCGGAACCGGCGGATCAGCAAAAGTTCCAGGTGTACTTGTGGCAGGCAAGACAGGTTCGGCTGAAAATCATATGGGTCCCACAACGCATGCCTGGTTTGCAGGATATGCAACTTGGGAATATCCGGAAATTGCAGTTGTGGTATTTATGGAAAATGCCGGACATGGCGGTACAGCAGCGGCTCCTATAGCGGCAAAGATTATTAGTTTCTACAATCAGGAAGTCAGACAATCCGAAAAAACTACGGCAGATAAGGTGATAAAGAAATGAGAGATTTTAAAAACATAGATTGGTGGCTTTTTGCTTTTTGGCTTGCACTGATGATTTACGGAGTTCTTTTCATTTTCTCTGCTTCGACAACTAAAATCGGCAGTGAATATAATTTTAAGCCCTACTACTTGAAACAACTCCTTTGGATTTTCATAGCAATCATCAATTTGTTTATTATTATCAAATTGCCAGCACCCTTGATAGATCTTTTATTATATCCGATATATTTGTTAACAATATTGTTACTGGTATTGGTATTGTTTCTGCCGGCTATCAACGGGTCACACCGCTGGATAGTCATAGGTCCGGCCCAATTGCAACCTTCGGAGTGTGCTAAGATTGTGCTCATCCTGATTGTTTCCAAAATTCTTTCGAAACCTCATATCACAGAATTTCAAATGCTCTATAGATCTCTGGCTGTGATAATTGTGCCGGTATTTCTGATTCTCATTGAGCCTGATTTGGGCACGACCCTGGTTTTCTGGGTAAGTTTATTTGCTATGCTTTTGACTGCCGGATTGCCTTTATTCTATCTGGTACTGATTATCAGTCCCATTCTCAGTGTGATCACTTCCTTTTATTATCCAGCTTTTATAGTTTTTATTATTTTGTTACTGGCTTATCTTTACAGAAGCAAACTGTCCTGGGTGCTGGTTTCACTGGCTGGGATCCTCAATCTTTTCACTTTCTTTCTAACACCTGTTATTTGGAATGGGATGAAGGATTATCAGCAAAACCGGATCATTACATTCATTGATCCGACTCACGATCCACTCGGTGCAGGATACCAGATTATCCAATCTAAAATTGCCGTTGGTTCCGGTGGTTTCCTGGGTAAGGGATTCCTTCTGGGGACGCAGAAGAATATGAATTTCATCCCTGAGCATCATACAGACTTCATCTTCTCTGTCATAGGGGAAGAGACCGGTTTTTGGGGCTGTTTGCTTCTGCTCCTGCTTTACACATTGCTACTGATCAGAATTGCTAATTCTATGGGAAAAGTAAAAATAGCTGAACGAAAAATAGCTATTTCCGGATTTTTGGTTTATCTTTCTTTTCAAATGTTTATTAATATCGGCATGAATATCGGCATAGTACCTACAACGGGTATTCCGTTGCCATTTATCAGTTACGGCGGATCCAGTCTGTTAATAAATTCTCTGGCGATTACGTTTATTCTGAAGTATCTGCATGAAAGTTCGGCTTAACATTTCTTTACTTCAGGATTATACCCAGGCATTCCAGAAGAGAAACAGCTTCGGGAAGTGAAAATACAGCTTTATTGATTTTATTCGTTAATGGATTAATCACATAACCCTGAGCATGCAGAAAATTAGCTTTCATCAGATTTGTGTCATGAAATTTAACACGGGAAAACGATGCATGAGAGAAATTACATTCCATTAAATTAGTACTGATAAAATCCATATCCTGAAACTGGCATTCTTTGAAAGAGGTTTTCTTCAAAGCCATATGATTAAAATTGCAGTTAATGATCAGGCAATTAGTGAAGTTAAGTCTGAGAGCGAACTGGTTACAGGCTGAGAAGTTGATACCCAAGAGTTTACAATTTTGAAAGGTGACCTCCTGTAATTTAGCTCCAGCAAAGGAAGTAAGTGACAAATTACAGTTAGTAAAAGTACAACTATCGAGAAGCTCCGTAAAGTGAAGGCTTGTAAAATCGCAGTAATCGAACAGGCAATGTATGAAGTTCTTTTCGGCAAACTCCAGATCGCAATCTTTTAACTCTGAGAATTTCCGGTCGCTTTCTTCGGACACATTGTTTAGATAATCCAATACATTTCTCCTTTAATCCATTGCATCATATTTCTTGATCAGTTCTTTTGTCGTTTCATCAATAAAATATGGTTCTACCTTTTGACCGATCATAGACACAGCGTCAGAATAATCGCTCATATATTGATAAATAGTCAGACTCTTTCTTTTGTATTCTGTTCAATATTGGAGAATTATGTAGGAAAAACCGAAGAATAAACCAGAAGAAACTTTGGTTACTCTTGTCCAAGCCACAACATTTTTATCCAGGAGAGAAATGTCCTTTTCTTTGGTTTCTCTGGTATAATGATTCAGTGGAGTTATCATACTGCGTGATTTGGGCATAACTATTTTTGTCTGGAAGCCATCGGGAAGGAGTTCTATTTGATAAAAGGACATAAATACTCCGATGAGAGCCAGAAAAGCAGGATAAACAAAATGCAGCAGAATATAAATTCTTGTGGAATAATGAGTAAAAGTAATATTAACAAAAAGTAAACTGAGTAAGAAAATAATTAGTAAGCCGAAATAGACATAAAATTTGTATTTCAGAACAAGCATGATTCCTCCTCTTCCTGTAATGTGTTTTATATAAAGAAAATGCAGATTGAAGTCAAGATTTTTATTGACAAAGATAAGTTCCCGATGCTTATTTAAATTGAGGTGAAGATGGATGAAGATATTCGTAATTTGTTAACTGAAATTGAGTTGACTTCTGACTTAGTCCAAAGGCTTGCACTCTTGGAAAAATTAGTAGGTATGTACATGACTGTTTCAAATCTGGAGGATGCTTTAAGATATTCTGAACAGGCGTTGACGATTTCCCGTGAAATTCAAAATAAATTTAGTATAGCGGGTTGTCTTTCCAATATGGCCATCATCAATTCGATTCAGGGCAATAATCTCATTGCTATTGAATTAATGCCGGAAGTCATAGCTATTCATGAGCAAATGGATAACAAACTACAACTGCTGAATGATTATGCGAATATTGGTTCAATGGAATATTTGTTAAACAATTATAACAATGCCCTTAATTACTTTTTGAAATCCCTATCCCTCGCTGAAGAAACAGGAAGCAAACAAATTGGCAAAATTTATAACAACCTGGGGAATGTTTATTGTACTCTAAATCAGTTGGACAAATCACTGGATTATTATCAACTTGCTTTAAAGGGAAAATTACACAATTCTGATGCAGTGGATATTGCCAGTTCACATATTAATATCGGTAATGTTTACCGGAACAAAGATGATTTGGATTTAGCCTATGAAAACTATAGCAAAGCACTCGAATTACTGCAAACATCCAACAACAAAACATATCTGGCAATAGTCTATAATAATTTGGCAGACATTTATATGTCCCGGGAAGATTATGAACCTGCAATAGATTTATTGGAAAAATCACAAGAGATTAATAAAAATTTAAACATGGTGCAGAATCAAACATCTACGCTTAATAATTTAGCCAACTTGTATATAAAAATCAAAGACTATCCAAAGGCCAGGACTATTTTGGATGAAGCGATTGGTCTTGCCAACAATATTAACGATAATGAAACTCTTTACCATTTGTATGACAGTTATGCATTTTTAGAAGCAGAAGTGGAGAATTATTACGAAGCATTTAAGTATAAAAGCATGTACGCAGAGTTAAAGAGTAAACTTTTTACTGAGGACATGGGTACAAAGATAGCGGAAATCCAAACAAAATTTGAAATAGAAAAAAAGCAGAAAGAAGCAGAGATTTACAGATTAAGAAACATTGAGTTAGTTCAGGCGAATCAGGAGATTGAACAGCAAAAGAAGGAGCTTGAGAAATTAAATGCTGCCAAGAATGAATTTCTGGGTATAGTTGTACATGATTTGAGGAATCCGATTACTTGTATTTTGGGTTTATGTGACTTAATGGAACTAACTATGGGAAGTAACAAATACGACCTTGAGGGAATTCAAACAAATGTGTCTATTATCAAAACAGCTTCTCAAAGGATGAATGAATTAGTTCATCAATTATTGGATATATCCGCCATAGAAGCCGGGAAAATATCACTGAACCTGGTCAGTCAAAGCTTAATGCCTGTGATCAGAGAGCGGGAATTCTATTATCAAAAACTGGCTGAAAAGAAGAATATCCATTTGGTAATAGATAGAATAAATCTGGATTATCAGGTATTATTAGACAGAGCACGTATCCTTGAAGTTTTGGATAATCTGGTTACAAATGCCATAAAATATACAAATCCAGAGGGTAAGGTATATTTAAGTTTTGAAGTAAGAGAAGACAAATTTATTACACATATTAAGGATACAGGCTTGGGACTTACTCCGGAAGAAATGGAGAAGATCTTTATCAGTTTTCAGACATTCAGTGCCAGACCAACCGCTGGTGAAACCAGTACAGGGTTTGGTCTGCTGATCGTAAAGAAGATAATAGATTTACATCAGGGAGAAATCACTGTCATTAGTGAAAAAGACAAAGGATCTACTTTCAGCTTTAGTCTGCCATTGGCAGAATGATTATAAATGAACTATCTTTTTTATCGACTGCTTGTCAGAGCTGAATACTTTCACAAAGTAAATTCCTGCTGCCTGATTCTGTAAAGGCAATTTTACCTCGTTACTCTTTTGGATATTCGACAATTCTCTCTTTAGTACCTGCCTACCTCTGATGTCATATACAGCAAGACTGTATTCCGCACTGTCTTTAATATCAAGTTTAAGGGTCGTTTCACTATTGAACGGATTAGGATAACAAGCTTTTATCAGATTAGTTGCTGTAACATTCTCGGGATCTGCATTGCCTACCGGATAAACAAAAGAATCAAACAATCCTTCTGAGGGTTGATCTGTATAAAGTGCCTTGATTTCAATAGTCAGGATTTCTTCACTTACTAATCCTGTCAGTAATCTGGTTGTATCTGTCGTCTCACAGATTAAAGAATCATTCTTAAAGAACTGATAGCGATTAGTTAAATTGTAATTTGGACTATTCCAGGAAACCAAAGCTGTTCCGTTCTGCATAGGCTGGAAACTTAAATTTCGGGGTGGAAAAAGGGAGTCGATAGGTACATATACCACATTATTTAAATTGAATCTGGGTATAGCCATAACATTTTGAAAGACCCCAATATCGGCAGGACTAGCTACGGATGTAATAAAATTGGTTCTGGTCTGAAAATCAGGTGTATATTTATAGACTATTCCAGTTCCCCAGCTTGAGGCATACCAATTTCCCAAACGGTCTCGGGTTATCCCGTCACCGCTGGAAACAGAGGCTGTGGTAAGATTTGTCACTTCGTAGGTGTCCAGATCTATAGCTTTTATTCTGGCGGTACCATTCCCAGCTACAATCAGTCTGTTATTCTCACCATCATAATAAATCCCGTTCGGTCCGGCAATATTAGTTGTGATGATTTGGGACTGATTCAGATCTGCCAAAGATACCTTATGTACGGCAGTCGCATCTGTATCAGTGATGTAAAGCCATTGTGTCCCGTCGGTCGTAATATCATTCAAAAAAGTCTGCGAGGGAAGGACAACAGTCTGTACGATCTGAGCAGTAGCCAGATCTATTTTCACCAGTCCTTCTGTCGAAGCACAATATAGGTAAGCACCGTCGATATAAATTCCGCGGACAGAAGTCAAATCTGAGTTCCATACTGTGGAATTCCCGGAACCATCCTTCTTTACAATCTCTCCCGAACCTGTATTAGCGATCAGCCAATAGTTGCCATTCGGATTCCAGACTATGCTTTCCGGATTCATCAGTTGAGTCTGAGCTGATAAGCTAATAAGTAGTGATATCCAAACAAATAATAAAATAATTCTTTTCATACTAACCTCCAAGTTTAGAGTAACCGGTTACCGATATTATGTCAATCACTTTTTTATCTTTATTCAATAATTAACAAATGATTATCACAAGAGTATCACATATTTCTCAGTAAGGAAACTGCTTTATTTTCCAATTCCAGAACTGATTTCAGGACTTTGATCTGCAGATCACGGTCTTGCTGAGTCCAGGGTCTTGGAACAGGGTCAAAGTTGGAAGGAATTTCTTTCAGATGTTCATTTAAAATTTTAGCTTCATCAAAATAAATATTCATTAGTGCTTCAATCTGATCAGATTTTACACCGAAACGGGAGTTGTTGGCCTTCAAGTATTCAGCACAATAATTTCTGGCTTCAATCAGACTTTCATAAGTCCACCAATTACCATGACGGGCATTAGCAAGAGCTTCCGGAGCCAACTCCCGGAAATAAGTTTCATTTGCCAGTTGTTCGATCCAGAAACTATATGCATTCAAACCGGATTGATAGCCATTGTATTCTTGAGTTAAGTACATTTCCAGGGCATTAGTCAGGGATTTCTTGTATGCAGTTTTCAAATCAGCAGGTTTATAATTCTGTATAGCATAAATATCCCAAGGCTGTTTTTGGGCTATTTCGTAACCTTCTGTCTTATCAAAAAAGGTTCTGCACCAGAATTGAGAGCAGTTTTTTTGATAACCTGTAATTAATCCCCATTCCGGGATTTCTATCATATCAAGGGCAATCGCAGGATAACCTGAATTGATTGAGCTTTGAACCAGTTTTTTCAAATCAGGATTCTGTTGGACTGAAGCATTGCTGTTTTGGAAATTCTTATCTATAGACAGATAAGAAAAAGAATATCCCAGAGTTGTCAAAATATCTTCACCTATATTCTTTCCGGTACAAGCATCGGGTGAACTGGGGCAAAAATCCTTGGTTATTTGTACTCTAAAGCCATAACCTGATAAACCCACAAGATCACGGTATTCTGTTTTAACCCCTAACTTTTGTTCCAGCAGGGCAACACAAGCCAAAAAAGTATTACTTGTAGAATTATTCCAGTCTAAATGTCCATAACCTTCTAAAATTTTTGCATCTTGCAATACAGTATGATCTGTAAGGTATTCTTTAAAACCAGCACCGAGTTTCCCGCTTGGTATTTGTAAAATTATTTCTTTTTTCCCCCGCAACAGTACAATTTCAACACTAACTTTGGTTACATTATCGCGTGCCTGAGTGAGTTCAGACAAAAGTGTAATTTTTTGTTTATTATATTTTACGAGAATATCACCAACTTGAGCTCCGGCCTTTTGTAGAGAAGACTCATTGCCAAAACCGGTAATTTTAAGACAGGTTTCCGATTTAGGGGGTGTTTTAGCATTCAGGATAGAGCAAATGCCAATAATCAGTAAAACATAAAATAATTTTCTCATAAGTTCCTCCTATATACTAAAGCCAGGTCATACTTCAGGCATCTTTCTATTTACCTGGTTATCCAGGCTTCGGCAGCCAGCAGGTCTTCCGGGGTATCTATGCCGATACCTTTGTACTCAGAAAGCACCATGCGGATTTTATAACCGGCTTCCAGAAAGCGTAATTGTTCCAATTTTTCAACCTTCTCCAGGAAGGAGACCGGCATTTTAACATAATCCAACAGTACCTGCTTCCTGTAGGCATAAACCCCGATATGCTTGTAATACTGAATGTTGGCGATTTTATCTCTATTGTAAGGGATCACAGAGCGGGAAAAGTACAAAGCATCTCCCTGTAGATTTACTACCACTTTCACATTATTGGGATTTTCAATATCGACCTGATTATCCATTTTATGCATCACAGAAGCCACAGATACTGATGCATTTGAGAACGCTTCTATCATTTTTTGCAGAGGTTCTTTAGTAATGAAAGGCTCATCACCCTGAATATTGACAATCACATCAACATCCAGATCCCGGATGACTTCTGCAATTCTGTCGGAACCTGACTGATGTTCGGCAGATGTCATCTTCACTTCGGCACCGAAACCAAGAGCACAGTCTCTGATTCTGAGATCATCGGTGGCAATTATGATCTGATCAAAAAGTCCGGTAGCTTTTACAGCTTTATAAACATGTTGAATTATTGGTTTATTCTGCAATAGTACAAGAGGTTTACCTGGAAACCTGGTAGAGGCATATCTGGCGGGAATTACTGCTATTGTTTTCATATTCATTTACCTTTTTTTAATTCCATATAAACTAAATAACTGATCAGAGGTCCCCGTTTTTCCATTAATATTCCAATCTGAGAAAATTTGACAGCTCCTGCTTTAGTTATTGTTTCAATTGTAATGGCATTGGACAAATCTTCATTACGCTGTTTGATCATTGATTTCACTATTTTAGATTCATACTTGGCGATCTCCCGTAAAGCTAATTCCTGAGCTTCTTCCCAAGCTTCAACAAGTTCTGCAGAGCGTGAAAATCCATATCCGTAGATGCCAGCATCGGCAGTTTTTACACCCAGATCACAAAACCAGGCTGGTTTTTCTTTTAAGGTTGTTTGCTGAGCTGTTGAGTCGATGGAAAATTTACTGGTGGAATCCGGTGTATATCGAAACAGCATGAGTTTGTATGAAGGTAAAGTGCAACTACTGACTTCTTTCAGGGAGCTTGCCAGTCTGTACATAAGTGAAGTATCAGCACTCACAGTATGATTGAATTCTGCTGATTCGTCAAAGGCACTGTTATTATCATCTGCATAGATGCGGGCTAGTTTGGCTATATTGTAGGAACTTGTATTCCGGCTGAGTGATACTGCAGCCATACTCTTAGCAAATTCATCATTATAATCTTTGTCAGAAGTATTTGGAGCAATGCCGATAACTGTAGAGGTGTCCTGAGGTGGATTTGTCACCCAGGCTGGTAAGGGTACCTGCAGATACTCAACAGATTTAGCTGGTTTTACAGGAGGTATCACGGGAGATATATCCTTCTTCTTCCCTGCAGATAATGCAGTAATGCTGAACAAAACAAATAAAACAATCAGCAATCTATTCTTCATAACTTTACCTCAAACATACTTAATGTGGATTATTTTAGGAATTGTCAGAATAAAGTCAACCCATTATTTTTGTAACTACAGAGGTGATTTTTCGAGAATGATTACATAAGGATGGACGATATGGACTATATGGACAATATAGACAAACTCAAGAATAATATGGAATAAAGCAGAACATAAGAAAAAGAGACGCCTTTCAGCGTCTCAAAATTTGAAGTTTCTCTATGATTATGTCACTCGTTACTTGACTAATAGCATTTTTCTGTTCTCGATCTTGTTCTCAGAAATAAGTCGGCAGAAGTAAATACCTGAAGGCTGATTTTTACCATTCAGATCATTACCGTTCCAGACGATTTTATGATTACCCTGAGAGTAGTTTTTTTCCTGAACTTTATTGATCATCTGGCCTTTAGCATTATAAATGATAATAGAGATCATTTCATTAGCTTTAGTATGAAAGCTGATGGTAGTAGTCGGGTTAAAAGGATTGGGATAAATGGTCAGCTTATGAGAGTCTGCAGCCTGAACCTGATCCTGAATACCAACAGCACCCGTACCTGCAGCATTAATTATATAAGTACCTACATTTGTAACAATTGTAATTGTTCCGCTGTAATCAATCAATTCTGTAGGATGGAAGGTAATAGTTAGATTTGAGAAAGCAGCAGGAGAAACGGAATTATTTTGGTTTTGCAAAGTAAAGGCAGAATTGGATGAAGATACGCTTGTAATATTCAGAGTATTTGTTCCTGAATTTCCAAGAGGTACGACAATATCGCATGTTGAGTTGATTTGAACATTTGAGAAATTTACATTATCTAAAGGATTATAGAAAGCAGCAGTTTTTGGTCTGGTTGCAGTAGTACTGATACTGTAGATTCTATCCAGAAAATCGGGATGATCAACGAAAGGATTACGATTGTCCTGATAATCTTCGACATCGTTATTCCTATTGATTTCTTTAGTACTTACCGGATCAAAATAGTACCATTGTCTCAGAGTAGTTTCCTGGGAATTGAGGAAACTGCTGGGGTTATTGTAGCAGATGGCAAAATAAAACATAGCTCTGGCACAATCACCTTTGTGGGCATCACGTGGTTCGAAGACTGTAACACCGTTGGCATTTGTACCACGGCTGGAGCCACCTTGGGCCCAATTTGAATTCACAACATCGCCAAAAGGAAGATTGCCTCTAACAGAATTCGCTTGGGAATTCGTAGGATATAGATGATAAAGATCAGCTTTCGCAGCACCAGTTGCACCCATACTCTGCGGCCAGGTATGCTCGGTATTCATTACTTCGTTTGCAGGAATATCATCAGTTTCAACCATTTGGCCGGTATAAACGCATTCTACAAATCCATTAACGTTGTCCACATCACTGAACATAATTTCTCTGGCATTATCATAACCCAAATTTGTATGGTTAACTACAGCATTATGCAGAGCTGTCTTTAACTCATTATCAAAAAGATTATAGGTTGTGGAATACCCATTATTGGGATATTTACAAGTACTGTTGGCGGGGATAGCATAGGAATAGGATTTACTTGGATCATTAAAATAATAAATATCCTGATAATAAACATTCTGTTTGCCTGTAAATCTGGCTGTTAAATAAAGACTGTCCTGCGGACTGAGAGTAAAAATGGAGTCTGTTATTGAAAAGCAGTTGTTAAAATGTTGAACCTGAAAATTGTATGTAACTGTTCCTGTGTTTTTTACATAGAATCCCTGAGTTGACTGAACATTAGTGGTAGTGTTTCCAAAACCAATGCTGGTAGTGGAGAAGAAAAGTGAATTGTCTGCGATTAAGATGAGTGCAAAGCAGACAAAAAGGAGAGCGAGGAGAGTTTTCTTTAGCATAATATTTCCTTCTTTAGCTGATATTTAGAGCTTTCTTTTGCTCATTGATAAGTTGTTTGATTCCCAGTTCCGCGATGCCGATCAGTTCGTCGAGTTGTTCCTTATCGAACAATTTATGTTCTGCAGTGCCTTGAATCTCGACGAATTTGCCGGACTCAGTCATGACAATATTCATATCAACCTGGGCATTGGAATCTTCAAAATAGCAAAGATCAAGTACAGGTCTGTCCTCAAGCATTCCCACGCTTATAGCTGCCACAAATTCTATGAGAGGGTTCTGGGTTATTTTTTCTTCGGAGATCATTCTTTCAAATGCATCATAAAGAGCAATACAGGCTCCTGTTACAGATGCAGTTCTGGTTCCACCGTCTGCCTGGATCACATCACAATCGATCAAAGCCGTGTATCCTGGGAAAAGGGACATATCGACCACAGCCCGGAGTGATCTGCCGATCATTCTCTGGATTTCAGCGGTGCGTCCGTTCTGCTTTCCGGTAACAGATTCTCTACGGCAACGGCTGTGAGTACTGCGTGGAAGCATTCCATATTCTGCAGTGATCCAGCCCTGATTAGCGTCTCTTAAAAAAGGGGGAACGGTAGCTTCTATTGTTACATTACAGATTACTTTTGTATTTCCGGTTTCAATTAAAACCGAACCTTCAGGATGCAGTAAATAGTTTCTGGTTATTTTTGTAGGTCTTTTATTCATAATAACTCCTTTTAATACATAGCGATAAACTTATTCCCGGCAATTCTTTTGATGACATTCTTTAATTCCAGCATCAGAAGAATTGAGGACAATTCACCAATATTCATGTCCGATTTAGTTAATATACTGTCAAAATCAATATCAGGTTTTGTTTCTGCAATGAGTTGATAGATCTTTTCTTCCTGTGATTCCAAATCCGGGAAAAGCGTCGTTTGTTCGCTATTACCTGAACTTAGATTAAATACTTCCAGGATATCCTGTGGTTTACTTATGATATTTGCACCTTGTTTTATCAGGAAATTCGGCCCTTCGGAGGTTTCCTGATTGGCATTACCAGGTAAAGCAAATATCTCCCGATTCTGTTCTAAGGCAAATTTGGCAGTGATCATGGCACCACTTTGCTTTTTCCCTTCAACTACGATCGTACCGAGAGAGAGTCCGCTGATAATTCTGTTTCTATTCACGAAATTCCATTTGTCGATTTTGGCAAATGGAAGATATTCACTGATCAGACAGCCATTCAGCAGAATATTATCAGAAAGAGTTTTATTGAACGAGGGGAATATCACATCCTGTCCTGTTCCTAAAACTGCTACAGTTCGGCCGTTATTTTTCAAGCAGGATTTATGAGCCTGAGTATCAATACCTTCAGCAAGACCACTCACTATGGTAAATCCATTTTGAACCAGAACTTCGGTAATTTTATCAGTCATCATCCGGCCATAGTTGGTGGGTTTACGAGTACCTACAACAGCGATAGAACGTCTGAAATCTTCTTTTTTAAAATCACCTTTCACAAAAAGAAACAAGGGAGGTCCATAGATGTTCTTCAGACAAAACGGATAATCTTCATCCAAATAGGTGATAAATCTGATCTGCTGTTTCTCCAAAAATAAGCTGATCCTGTCCCATTCCGGAAAGTCCTGCTGAGATTGCAGAACTTTTTTAGTACCGGGATTAATAAAATCCAGACTATCGATTTCGGGAGATTTCTTCCCAAGATAATTAACAGGATCGCCCAGCTGCTTGATTATTTTCAAGCTCTTGGCGTATCCGATTTCCGGAGTATTAAATAATTGGAGCCAGGCTTTAGTTCTCTGCATTTTCTTTTGTAATCAGTTCCTCTAATTTTAGTTTAAGTTTTTTTATGTTTTTATTCGCGACTGATGATATGGTCATGATATCTTCTTTGATATGATTCTTGAAGATCTTTTTCAATTCTGCAGTTCTTGTTTTTTGAGTTTCCGCATCAAGCATATCCAGCTTACTCAGGACAATTAAATGCGGTTTTTTGTCGAGATATGTATCATAAAGATGAAGTTCTTTTTTAAGAATTTGATAATCCTGGAAAGGATCAGTAGAGTTAATATCGATCAGGAACAAAAGGATCTTTGTTCTTTGGATATGTCTTAAAAACTGAGTTCCTAAGCCTTTTCCATCATGTGCACCTTCAATTATTCCCGGGATATCAGCCATGACACAGGAGCGGAAGTCATCGAAGCTGATCACTCCTAACGAAGGTTCCAGAGTGGTGAATTCATAGTCAGCAATTTTTGGCCGTGCAGCCGAAACAACGCTGAGTAAGGTTGATTTGCCTGCATTAGGGAACCCTACCAAACCGATATCAGCCATGAGTTTTAACTCAAGTTCCAGATCAAAATGTTCACCCGGTCTGCCATCCTGGGCATAACGGGGAGCTCTGTTTGTGCTGGAAACAAAGTGGGCATTACCGCGTCCGCCTCTTCCACCGATAGCGATCACTTCCTGTTGGTTATGTGCGGTGATCTCGACCATCAGTTCTTTTTTGCCATCAGTAATATCATAGATCATAGTTCCCAACGGGACTTTAATGAACACGTCATCCCCTCCGGCTCCGATCATATTGTTACCCTGACCATTATCACCTTTCTTTGCTTTGAAGATCTTATTGTATTTAAAATATAACAAGGTGTTGATATTCTCATCACCTACTGCGATAACGGCTCCGCCCTTACCACCGTCTCCGCCGTCGGGTCCACCTTTGGCGACAAATTTCTCTCTGCGGAAACCTACACATCCGTGGCCGCCGTTTCCCGACTCCACCTTAATTCTGGCATAATCTATAAACATATTTTTTTACCCTATTCATAAAATAATCGGCTTGTTACTTTAAACAAGCCGATTAAAGATTTTTGTTTGTGTTATTAAGTCAAGTTTATTCCCATGTTTGACATCAGGATCTGAAAACTTTCTCCAAAGATTTTACAGAGCCCATGATCGCAGCCGCTTCATAGGGAATTACAACCGTTTTATCGCCTTTCTGAACTATTTCATGGAAGGCGGCAATATATTTCAAAGTAAGTAAATATTGAGCAGGATCTACATTAGTTGCGGACAGAACTGCAGTTACTTTCCGAACTGCTTCAGCCTCAGCCTCGGCCACCAGCAATCTGGATTTGGCTTCACCTTCAGCTCTGGCGATAAGTCCATTTCTGTCTCCTTCAGCAACGAGGATCTGAGCTAATTTATCACCTTCTGCAACCAGGATTTTAGCTCTTTTGTCTCTTTCAGCTCGCATTTGTTTTTCCATAGCATTACGAATTTCCTGAGGAGGATTGATATCTTGTAATTCTACACGATTCACTTTCACACCCCATTTATCAGTGGCTTCATCCAGAATATCTCTCAGTTTTGTATTAATTGTATCTCTTGAGGTAAGTGTCTTGTCGAGATCCAACTCACCAATTACATTTCTCAGGGTGGTTTGAGTTAATTTTTCAATGGCATCAGGCAGATTGGCGATTTCATATACAGCTTTAAATGGGTCTGTAATTTGAAAGTAAATCATAGCATTGATCTCAATTGAAACATTATCACTAGTAATTACATTTTGTTTGGGAAAGTCATAAACGCTTTCTCTTAAATCAATTCTATTCTCTGTTTTGATATATACCACAGAAGCCCCGCGATAATCAGTTTTTACATATCTCCAGTTGTAGGATCTTGATCTGTCCACAACCGGCCAGATAATATGCAGACCGCTTGCCAGGGTGCGATGGTATTTACCAAGTCTTTCTATGATGACTACTTCTGCCTGGCGTACAATTATTAAGCCCTTGGATATCAAAGATATTACAAAAATAGCTACAATTGCTACTAAAAACAAAGTGCCCAAGCTTGAAATTAACATTATTCCTCCTTTAATAAATCAACTATTAATTTGTTACCTTCCAAATCCTTGATCAGAATCTTCTGACCTGACTCAATTTTTTCATTTTTGATACTAACAGCAGACCATTCTTCCCCGCCAATTTTAACATAACCTTTACCTTCTGCTTCGATGGTTTTGGTCACGATACCGGTTTTACCTTTCAAAGCATACATATTAGTTTCTGTCGGATTGGAAGAAAGTATTTTCTTGCTGAATTTCCGCATGGATAGAAAAACCAAGAATGCAGATAGTGCAAAGATTAAAAACTGAATAGGCACATTAACAAATTTTGCCACCAGGCCGGTCACAATTGCTGCTACACCAAAACTCAAAAAGACAAAACCTGTAGTCATAATTTCGATAATGATACAGAGAATACCTGCAATCATCCAAATAATCCAGGGTTCCATTTATACCTCCTTAATTAGGTTATTCATTTTTTTTCGAGTAATATAGCCTTAAGCGGCAGGCCCTGATAAAACATATTACATTCTGAAGCTGTTGCATCTTTACAGTAATTTTCTATCTTTAAGGTAGAAGGGATAGGCAGATTCTTTTTGAAATTGGGATAACAACGCCCGATATAATTCCCGACGATCATGTTGAGAATTTCTTTGAGTGAGTCATTTACATCTTCTTCTGACAAATCACCTTCCACACCCAGAAAATTAGAAGTTAATATTTTGCCGAGTTCTTTACCAACTAATATTCTTATTTCGAATTGGTCATCCCGCACTTCAGCCATATAATAAAATATCTCTCTGTTCAAATTTACCGGTGTTTCTTCGTACAAATAAAACATTTCAGAAAGTACTTTAGAAATCATCTCCCGCAATATTTGTATCGACATCATTCTCCTCCAAATGCAAAATATCAAAAATTAGTTCTTTTATAATTTCAGGACGGAAAGGTTTAACCAAGATTCCCTGAATACCCAGATTTTTAATTTCTGATAATTCTTCTTCCCTGGTTTCAGATGTTAAAACAACAATGGGTATATTGCTAAAAATCTGTCTTTCCTTTATTTTATGTATCAGAGTATATCCATCCATAATTGGCATATTCAAGTCTGTTAATACTAAATCAATTTTGTTACTGGCTATCTGAAAAAAAGCATCTTTACCATTTTCAGCTTCAAGGATGGTCAAATCTTTAATTTTACACATTAACAATATCTTCTTTAATACTTTTCTCATAGTAGAAGAATCATCAACCACTAAGAATTTTCTTTCCATTATAACCTCAACCTAACAATTGAAATAAAATCTTACTAATTTTTTCCAATGACCGACTCTCTATAGCATCAATATCCTTGGTTTGGAATCCATATTTATCAAGTAGATAATCAAAGCCTTCATACTGCATGCTGTCAACTTGCGACATAATTCCCATACAATAAGCTATATAAAGTGAAAGACAAACCATATGTACATATATATCATCAGTCTTTTCCGGCTCATGATGGTATTTGGCTACATTTATCATGGTGTCAGAAAAATTCCAGTGTTTTAATACTCTGGCACCTACCATGGGATGGGAAAACCCTAATACCCGCTTTTCAGCTGTAGTGAAGTCAATAGATTCATCCTCAACTATTCTGGCAATCTGAGCATATTCTCCATGGATATACTTACTCAAAACAATTTTCCCGATATCATGCAATAACGCTGATATAAAAAGAGTATTTCCATCAACTTCAGGAGCAAATCTTCGCACTTCTTCACTAATTATGGCTACAGATAAACTCTGATCCCAAAGCTCACCAGGATTTATTTCATAACCCCCAAGATCTGATTCAGTAAAATATTTCTGTGCAGCTGAAATCGAGATAATTGAATACAGCTGGTTTTTGCCTAAAAAATTTATGGCTGTTGCTATATCACTGATTCTGATACTATGTGCAAAGTAAGCTGAATTGGATACTTTGAGAATGTTCGCAGTCAATGCTGCATCATATTTTATGGTTGCTGCCAACTCTTTGGGTGAATACATATCATCTGCCAAAATCTGTAACGCTTTTTGTGCCACATGATTAAAAACCGGCAAATAATTAATTTCCTTCAGTATTTCCTGAATAGTGATCATACTTCATATTCCTCGAAAGCATTGGATACAACAACCTTACCACTGTCTATGAACAACTTCACAGTCCGGCTCTTGGTTCCTCCAATATCTTCGTTTTTAATTAAAATGTTATTTTTCCATAATATCTTACGGATTGCTATATGATTTCGTTCCCCAATATTGAAAAACTTATTAGCATCCATGACATTACTTCCACCAATTAATTTCACAATCAAATGATTTCTTTTACTTCCACGTCCCAATAAGTCTTTAAATAATAGGGGCACACCAGTGTCAACAAACTTATACGGATTAGTTCTTTGCGGATCTTTTTCTATCTGTGATTCCGGGAGCATTATATGGATCATACCCCCAATTCTTAATACAGGATCATAAAGCACGACTGCAATACATGAACCTAAAGAATAGGTAATTATTACCTCCTCAGGGTTCGAAGATATTTTCATGTCCGAGATGTTGACAACTAATAATTTACCCATATTTATTCTTTTTTATATACCGCCGGCATCACAAATTTGTATTTATGCTTCATGCCGTTTAAACTCTCTGAATGTCCAATTAACAAATATCCACCTTTCTTCAACTGATTATACATTTTGTTCACTATAGCTTCTTTGGTTGGCAGATCAAAATAAATCATGACATTACGGCAGAAAATAAAATCAAAAGTGCCAAACAAAGAAAAATCATCCAGTAAATTAATCCGTTTAAATTGTACTCTGTCTTTATACTCCTTTTTAACCATAACAAAGCCTTCAGCATCAGCATTACCTTTTAAAAAGTATTTCTTCAGCATTGAGGGAGCCATTGCCTCTACTTTGTCGATGGAGTAGGCACCTTTTTGGGCAATACTCAACACCTTGGTAGAAATATCAGAAGCCATAATTTCATATTTCTGAGGATCACCTAAAAGATCATTCAGGACAATTGATATTGTATAGGGTTCTTCTCCTGTTGAACAGGCTGAAGACCAACAACGTACAATATTCTGATTATTTTTATTCTCGGGATACCAGACCTCTTTCAGAAACTCAAAATGCTGCTCTTCTCTGAAAAAATAAGTCACATTGGTAGATATGAGATCTATGAGTTGCACCATTTCCTCATTAGTCTTATCGGCTAAAACAATGCGATAATAATCCTCAAAAGTAGGGATATTCCTTTTTCGCAATACCTTTGTGATCCTGGATTGTAATAATTGTTTCTTCCCGAAATGCAGATTTATTCCTGCTTTTTCATAGATCAAAGCAGAAAATTTATTAAATTCATGCTCTGTTATGTTTTTTTCATTAAACATTATTCAATTTCCTTAAGCTCATAATGTAATGAACCCAAACCTATTTTTTCCCCATATACAAGCTGATGGAGTGGGTCTATACCCGGATGCAGTGTGCCAAACACCTCTCCTGTTTTATTTTCCAACTTAGAATTATGCAGCACAGGCTGCTGATTGATCATATCATAAGACGCCTTGTCCAAAGCCACCGGATCATCTGACAACAATATTCCCAGATCATTGATCACAGAATTGTCAGACCAGCCCATACAATCACAGTCAGGTGTAATATTTAGCAGAAAATTACAAAACCAGATCTTACCCGCCTTATTTCTCATTACTCCTAAAGCTGTCTCTGCCATTTTTTCTGCCATCATTACAGGAGTTTCGTTCCACAAAATCCTCAATGCTTCTGTCGGACAATGTGTGATACATTCTGCACAACCCACACATTTGTCCAGTTCTATTCTTAAATTCTCTTTTTCACCGACAATGGCATTCTCCGGACATATCCTTTTGCATGTATAACAGGAGATACACTTGTTCTGGATTAGAAGCGGTTTGATATCTCCATGCATTCTCTGTTTCTGAGTTCTGGTACCAAAACCCATGGCTAAATTCTTTACTGCTCCACCCATCCCGGCTACCATATGGCCCTTCACATGGGACATAACTATTGCTGCATCTGCATTGATCAACTCTCCTGCTAATTGCACTGTCCGAAAATTCTTCTGATCTATAATAATTTCCTTGAAGTAATCACTCTTCAATCCATCTAAAATCACTAAGGGAGCATTGATCGAGGCATAGGAAAAACCATGTTCCAAAGCCAATTCCAAATGCGTAGTACCATTCTTTCTTCTTCCGCTGTACAAAGTATTAGTATCTCCTACAAATGGATGTGCCTGCCTGCTCCTGATAAAATCAACTACCTTGCGGATATAGATCGGATTAATAAACCCTGTGTTGCCATCCTCACCAAAATGTGTCTTGATACAAACATTATTATTCTTCTGTATAAATGGCAAATCCAAACTCTTTAGCAAAGAGGCAAACCTGTCCGGTAAACCCTTATATTTACGCACTCTGGAACTAATGAAATATACTTCACTCATAATCACTCCTTCATGTTATTACCTTCATTCTAAATCTTATTTTGTCAAATAAAATAATCATTTATTAGATAAAATAAGCAAAAAACATTACAACTCCACAATTTTTCTATCTTCATAGCTACAAAATTTACCAGATTTTGCTATGAACACCAAGGGAGAAGAAACATAGTTGTTAGTTGTTAGTTGTAAGTTGTTAGTTAGGAAACGAAAA
>CAYQPF010000019.1:0-32750 GCA_964419225.1 uncultured Candidatus Cloacimonadota bacterium
GGAGAGGGCCCCGGGGAACGTATCGGGTTTAAAGAAGTTAAAACTACATATCCTCAAACAATTGAGCCGGGGTTAAAACTGAGTTGTGTTATTACAGACATTAGCGGAGTGAATGTCACTACGGGTGGTAAAGGCGAGAGTAATGTCCGTATCAGAGGTGCTAAAAAGGAGAATGTCAAGATAATGATCGATGGCCGTCCTTTGAATGCAGGCTATTTTGGTAATCTTGATTTGCAGTCAGTCAGTTTATGTGATTTGGAGGAAGTACAGGTAATCAAGGGTCCTGTTTCTTCTTTGTATGGTTATAATTCTACCGGCGGGGTTGTCAATTACATTACAAAAGAACCATCCAAAGATAAATGGCTGACTTTTAAAACCAAGTTCCAGAGAAATAATACAAATATGTCTCAGTTTATTGTTGAGCATAAATTTGCGGACACTGGTTACTGGTTGTCGCTTTCCCGTACTAAAACTGCCGGATTTATGCTTTCGGAAGATTTCAAACCTGCTCCTTATGAAAATGGAAAAGTACGGAATAATATTTTTTACACTCAATTCGATATCCAGGCAAAGGTGAATACCACCTTTATGGGTTATAACAACGCATCTCTTTCTGCAGGTTACACCTATATGAAGGATAAAGGTATTCCTTCTTCAATCTACGAAAATCTTGTCAGGAAATTCACAGACTGGAAACGGTATCAGGTTACGGCCAATACTCAACTAATTTTAAGCGAAAAAACCAAACTTTCCAGTTCAATTTACTATGATGCTTATGATAATATTCTGGAGGAATTTAGCGGATCTTACTTGAAATCCTTACTCGAAAACTGGTGTTTCGGGAATTTTAGCACTTTAGATTATGATTTGTATTTTACCAAGTTCACCCTGGGTTATCGTGGAGAAAAACAGGTTTACAACCGTAAAGACAATCAGGGATACTTAGTTTGGACAACCAACAATGTAGTTAACAATTCTTTTTCGTTGAATAATACTCTGCCATTAAACAAAGTCCTGAAACTTGGAAGCGGGATAGGTTTTTCTGAAAGTCAACGCCAGGATAAATCTAAAGATTTAGTTTGGTATGGAGAACCTTCAATTGGGTTGTATTTTGAAGAAAATATCAATTCTGCTGCTTTATCGTTTTCTTCTAACATACAATATCCCACCTTGCGTCAGCTTTACAGTTCGAGCAAAGGGAATCTCGCTCTTAGTCCGGAAAGAAGTTCTAAGACCGAATTAAGTCTAGATCATCGTTATACCTGGAGATCACTGTCGGGTAATTTTAAGACTGCTCTTTTCTATACAGTTGTTGATAAACAAATTGACGATTTTGCAGGTAAATATACGAATCTGCAAGACTACAAAAGCTCCGGACTTGATATAGATTGGAACTTGAAGATCAGTGCCCTTCTGGAAAATAGTATTGCTTATTCCTGGCTGAATTTTCTGGATAATGATTATCCTTTATACGAAATTCCCCGTAATTCTATTAATCTGAAAACATCTTTTAACCTTCCCTGGTATCTGAAATTAAGCTTTGATAATTCTTATAAAGATGTGAGAATAAGTCAGGATAGTGAGGGAAGAAATCATAAACTTGAGTCTTTCTGGATAAATTCTGTATTCCTCAATTACTCATATAAAAGAGTTAAAGCAATGGCAGGTTTAGAGAATTATATGGATAAAAACTACTTTGAAGAATATGGGTTTCCAGCTAAAGGCAGAGATTTTATTTTTGCTCTGGAAGTAGGTATATGAAGTCTGATTTCCGGAAATCACTCTTTCTGCTTTACTTCAGTTGTGTTTTGACCTTTAACTCGGTCATGATTCAAGACTGGAGGAAGCAAAGTCTGATTTTTGGGATCTCTTTTCTTGTGCTTCTCTATGCACACAATTTCAAATTCAAGGGCCTGCTCAGTTTTTTTAAAAGACTAAAAGTACTCATCTCTCTGCTATTTTCTGTTTCCTTACTGCAGATGATCTTCCGTCAGACCGGAGACGTATATTTTGACCTGCATTTACTAAAAATTACTGCTGACGGTGTGAACTTTTCTTTGATCATTCTGTTCCGGTATGCCATTATATTTGCGACAACTCTTTCTCTGGCAACAATTTCCTACGCTAATTTTCTATTCATTCTGTCAGGCCTAAAGTTGCCGTATGAACTGACTTTTACCGTTTCGACGACCTTAAAACTCATCCCTCAATTTGCTAAAGAAGTCAAAAACTATCGGGATAACTTACAATTAAATAATATCAGAATGGACAAACTTCCCATTAAAGACAGATTTCTAACTCTGAAATACATCATCATCTTCGTATTTCTTTCTGCGATGCAATCACTCAGACTTCAAACCGCTAATCTGGAATTGAGAGCTTTCCGGAAATATCCCACCCGTACCTCTTATTTTGATCAAAAGCTTACTTTTACAGATCTAATGTTGTTTATTCCATTTTTACTCTTGGGTATAGGCTTGTACTTACTTTGAATTCTCAAGTTTATACTTTGACATATAACCAAAATAATGTTAGTTAAATTAGTGCATTAACGCTTGTTATAATAAAAAATTCTTTAATTGGGGGCCATGAAAATATGGAACACAACATAGAAATAAATCCTGAACAGGGATTTGTTAAAAAAGTATTCATAAACCAGGATTATTTTAGAAGAGAACTGGGAGTATATCAAATGCGGCTTCCTTTTATACCCAGACTCTTAAATGTAAAGGTGAATGAATTACTCATTGAATACATATCATCTCCATCGATAGGAGAGTTGACTCAACCTGATTTGATCTGGGCAGCAGCTTCATTAGCCAGATTTCATAATCATTTCCGTAAAGGTAAAGTAACACTCTGCCATAAAGATACTAATCCCAAAAATTATCTCATGACCAAAGATAATTGCATCATGATCGATTTCTCGGATGTAGAGTATGATAATCCCTATTCCGATATTATCTCCTTCAATCTTTTCCAGGCTGATATTATGCATCCCGACATATTTCCCAAACAGCTTGATTCCTTTTTTAAAACTTATAAAATGTTCCATAACTCTCAACTTCAACTGAGTCCACAAATCCTGGCTCAAGAATTAACCAGATTTGCAGAACGAAGAAAAACCTTTGGGAAAAAGTTAAGTTCACATTATGATGTGAATTCGAAAAAGCTGATGGAATTTTTTGCCAATAAAGTAAACTATTGATCAACAACATTTTATTCTGAAAAGGTAGGTGGTGATTGAGAATATATCTGATAATTATATTTGTGTTAATGAGTGTTCCTCTTTTCACTGTGCAGTTGGAAGATTCTTCTGCAAAAGCTTTCATAAATACCTTGTTGAATGACAGGCAGTCCCTTATTCATTACATTGATCCCAATGAATTGCTTACAAGTAACCGTCTAGGTACCAATTATACTGACTCAGACCTTAAACTTATGATAGGCTACGATTTTACACCAGATGCTCTGCTTGCTATGAAGAATCAGGAAAAGTACAGTTACAAGATCAAAGCACTTACAGCTGATTTCAGTTTGCTGACAATTTCTCTGCCTAAAATAGGTTATTCTCAGGATTTCTATTTCAAAGACGATAAACTCATCTCCCCTCTTACCTGGTTTACCTGCAATATGAAAACTATCGATACAAAATATGTCAGATACTATTTTTCAGATTCGATCAGATACAACAGTGTTGCGGCCGAATATCTGAATACTCAGATCGATTCGTTACTGACCCGCTTCAATCAAGTCCTGACACACCAAAGAATACAACTTCTGGAATCTAAAAAGATAAACTACATTATCACAGCTAATGCACAGGAAATGCAGACTATCACAGGTTTCAACACCACAGGGATCGCCTATTTGAATACCGATACTGTAGTTTCTCAAGATCCAGCTCATTTTCATGAAGTTGTTCATCTTCTCATCAACTTCATTCTTAAAGATACAAAAACATATACCCAACCGCTCTTTCAGGAAGGTCTGGCTGTTGCCCTGGGTGGAAGAAGCGGAAAATCTCCTGAAGTGCTGTTTTCTCTTGCAGCTTACCTTCTTAAACAAAATTTCCTTACTTTTGAGGAGTTGACCAGTCGGGAAGTATTAAGTCAGGTTGATGCATCCTTATCATATCCAGTGAGTGGATTAATCGTCAAATATTTGCTTAATACTTTAGATTCAAAAGAGTTTCTTAACCTCTACAGAAAATATACTGTTAACGAGTCTGGCTTTTCTTCAAATACAATTGATCTTAAGGACTTGAAACTCAGCAATAACTGGAATAATTATCTGGCTCAAACTGGTGAAGAGAATTTGCAGAATATTAAAGTAAAAGGTAAGACTACTAATCTTATTACAAAGCGAGAATATTCTTTAGACAACATTAGCCTAAATAATACTCTTTGTGTACAAGTAAACATGTTGCCAGGATATTTGCTACTTAAAACTCACAAGTCTGTACAAAACTATCAGAGCAGAATCTTCCAGGAAAATCTGCCTAAAATGAAATATTCCCAAGAGAGATATCTGATCAAGGCAGATTCAACTGAAGTTGTTGTTTATGATTTGTACCTGGATCAAATTATAATGCTGCTGAATAATGAGTTTTTCAGCGAAAATAAAGTAATTGAGAATAAAGGTAAGGTGGGATTTATAATTACTGATTCTAATCTGATCAAAGCTTTTACAACAGGATCTGAGATAAAATACATTAAAAATTAATCGTATGAGTAAAGGGGGGCAATAATGACGTTGCCCCCTGCTTAATATTTACATTTTATTTCGATTTATTCAGTATAAATCCTGTTTGTCCAAGACCATTAAAATGGTTGTCACTTACCTGATAAATCAGGCGTGCCAAAGGACCGCCGAACTTTAGAGACATCTGCATAATGCAAAATCTCCATCTATTGCACCGAAGGTGCATACTCTTTGGTAGCCGGTGGCGGAAGCCACCGGGATAAATAGCCAATAAACTCGCCCGAAAAGGGCGTCCATATAGAATTATGCAGATGCCTCTTTAGTCGGTAGGTCATAAACAACTTCAGTTGTAACGGATTATCAGGATTTATCCTGATAATGATTGATCGTTTCTTTTTGAATCTGCGATACTAATTCGCTAAGACTACATTTTTTTGATCAAGGAAGTAATGAATTCAACATTACTTTCTACAACAACATAATCCACAACGTCCAGGTCATCTTTGGGTGTGTGAAGGATTTCGTAAGTCGATTCCAGAGCATCCAGTGCACAAAAAGCAATGCAGGGAATGTTTTGCTGGAAAAAGATCATATGATCGCCTTGATACCATTGATCAGCAAAATCAAAACCGGGAATTTCCTGCATTATCGTTTCAATTTTAGCCAGCTTTGTTTCATCTATTCCGTAAAGACTGATTCCTGTTTTTTTACCTTTAAACCCCATACCGTCGATATTAATAACGAGTTCAATATCTTCAGGATGTTGCAAATCTTGCAAATAGACAACTTCTCCTCCGGCTGAATAATAATCTTCACTGTTGAAGAAGATTAATTCTATTCTCTTGTTTTTGATCTGTTGTAGAGTTTCAGCCAGACTAAGCAGGCAGGCTACACCCGTACCATTATCCAAAGCTCCCGGGCTAAGAAAATGTGTATCTGTATGAACGCAGATTAAAATTTTCTTCTGCACTTGTGGATTAAGTACAGCAAGAATATTTTCACTTTGTACTACATTACTTATAGTATCTATTTTCAGTGTAATAGGCATATTCTTCTCAATAGCTTTATCAAAGATTATTTTGCCTGTACTCTGCGAAATGGTAACCGATGGAACTATTAAGTCTGCATCATTGAAAATCGGGATTACTTTCTCATCTTTGGGACTTACAGCAATTAATCCCGCCGGTGCTTTCTCCATGAGTAAATTAACTATTTCTTTCTGACCCTCGATCTGATAAAAGGGAAAGCTAAGGGGAAAGTATTCGGAATCAGTCAGATCACCGGAGATAATCAGGATTTTGCCTGCACAGTCACACGCTTGTAATTCAGACATATTTGAGACAGTCACAGTCTTAGCTGTCACATCACATGATTTGCTCATCGGATTAACCAGAAAAGGCAATTCAACGGTTCCAATACTCAGTTCTCCCCAATTGTAATACCATTCCACACAAGGAAAAGGCTGAACTGTGAAATCTACATTTAAATCCTTCAGTTCGTTCTTCACGAATTCCAATACTTTGACATTATTGGCGGTACCAGTCAACCTTGGACCAATCTCATTCACGATACAAGCTAATCTTCTTTCTAATTTTTTGGACATATTATCCTCCTTTTGAGAACACTTTTCCTGAAACCAACTTTAGCGTATTGTAAAAAAGCGTCAAACATTCAAGTGTGGAAAATCACAATTTGACAATTTTCTCAACGTCAGAGTTTTTGTAAGTATATGGAGAATAAAATATATCAGGTTAGGAACAAGGATTTAAGCAGATTAATTGCATATTACTGGTGTCTGGATTGCGACACGGAGGGTGATGACTCTTGTACTCTCCTTTATCCGGAACCATATTTTGACATCATTTTCAGCTTCGGAGAGCAGACTTCCTTCCAGAGCAGTTCAGGGAATAGAGAAGAAATCGATAAAGGTTTTATTTGCGGAATGCGAAAGGAGTGCTTTCAAATCACATCACCAGGGAAAGTCAGTTATTTGGCAGTCAGGTTTTATCCACAGGGTATATATCCGATACTTGGAATACCGCTTTCCGAATTCACCAATCAGAATGTGGAATTGGCTTTAACAGATCTCGTACATCTTAAAGAACTGGAAAAAAGAGTTTCTCATCTTACAAAACCGGAATTAGTGATTGAAATTATCGAGCAATATTTTCTTCTGATACTGAGGAAATCGTATGTTCTTTCCTCATATCCTTTGGCAAAACTACTTCCTGATTTACATGAGAAGATAAAACTCAAACAGATATATCATAAGAATTTATCTTCACGTACAGTAGAACGAGAGTTTCAGAAATGGATAGGAGTCAGTCCCAAGTTTTTTCAAAGAATAATCCGCTTTAATAATTTGATGCTTTCTTTGAATAACTACGATCAACAGGAATCTTTTTCACAATTTGCCCAAAGATTTGATTATTTCGATCAGTCACATATGATCAAAGATTTCCAGCAATTCCTGAATATGTCTCCCGGACAGTATATAAAAATTAACCAAGGATAAATCCACTGTTTAGAGGGACGCTTAATAGAACGCGGATGACGCAGATTTTGCAGATGATCACTGATCGGAAGAGATGAACAAATTCTTTATTAAAATTTGAATACTGAAGTTAGACTTCTTATAGAATATGAAACCTAGAATGTGTTTGTTGTTTATGTAGTGGCGAACCTGGGTGTCCGCCCATTTCATTGGGAATTACCGACGTCTCGTCGGTTCAAAAGGCAGAAGATAATTATCAATTCTTAATGAGAGAGGGTATAATTATTGAAACCTACAGCCTTAGGCAATATATGAATTGGTAAGTAAATATTTAAAACCCGCAGGCAAGTATTAGGAACCTAGTAAGGTGCTAGTAAGGAGCTAGAGAGGAAGTGCAAAGATTAAGGTAACAGAATTTCATTTACCATTCTTAATTCAGCATTCTTAATTCTTTAACCTTCCTTGGTGTTCATCGGGTAAAATTTTATTAATAGACCCGGCATTTATGCCGGGATTTATCAAATAAACACACCTCACCCAGGGCTTCAGCCCAATTAATAATATGTAACTACTAGGTACTTCTCTATAAAAAAGGATGTGATCTGTTTAACCTCTCTTGGAGCCGAAATGGCCTCATTTCGGATGGAAAAAAGAAGGTTCAGAGAATAAGTTAGCTTTCTAATTATTGCCCATAACTTTGTTTTTTCTATATAGTCCATAATGTCTATATAGTCCATCCAAATACAGCTAATCATGATTATTCTCAAAGAGGGATTCAAATATATAATTCAAACTGCGTTTATGGTGGTATTCCTTGAGCAGTTTCATGTTATCAGCCAGAAGTTCATCCAGTTTATCAGCAACAGCTTTATTTCCGCAGCCGGTGTAATTCTCCAGATTTGCAGTGAGTTCTGGTAAATTATAGAGGAAAGCAGCCATAATCATTTGATCCGGTTGAGGCATATTGGCACCATACCCCAGATCATCAGCAATAATGGCATTCAATTCCTGTTCAAACTGACCCTGCATCGGAGTCGCCAGAAAGGGTTTCTTTAAAAAGAAGGCCTCAGACATGAGAGTAAACCCACTGGTGCCTATAACTGCTTTTGCAGTGGCCAGCAGATTTCCGAACACATTTTTGCTTGGTTCCATAAAATGAACATTACCCTCCACAGACTTACCTTTCTGTCCATAGACATAGAAAGTCTCACGTTTGAACAATTTCAGAAGATCTATCAAGGAATCAAAACCATGTGTCACATAAACGAGAATATGGTCTTTAGTCTGAGGTTTGAGATCCAGGATTGACTCTTTCAGAAGAGGGTGAACGATACAGCTGCGTTTATTCTTTAAAGCACCCTGGCAGAAGGTTGTAATCAATGAGTAGCAAGGTCTGGGGACGATAGCACGGACAATGTTTTCGGTTAGGAGAGCACTTGCTTTGAGTTCATTAGGACAGGGATATTCCTGGTATCTGATAGTGTGCTGGTTATCTATGGAGATCAGGGGGATGCGATAATAGTTGGCCAGATAAGCGGTGAGAGGTTCGAAATCGGTGATCACGCAATCAGGTGCAAATTCCACGAAGAGGGTTTTCTTGAGTTGATTCAGTTTTTCCTGTCCTTCGGGAATGGTAACCAGATTATGAGCCAGGGTTTTGGATTTGGAGACTTGATTATCGACGGTGATGATTGTCAATCCGACTAATTCAAAAACATCATAATCAGCTTTCAGGTTGGTTATTCCCCTGTCATATGTAGCTATTTTGACTGTATGTCCCATTTGGATCAGGTGATCGATAACGACTCTTGCCCGGGAAGAATGTCCTGAACCTTCCCCGGAAATCCCATATACTATTTTCATATAAACCTCTGAATCTTGATTTATCCATAATATTATCTAGGTATTTTTGTGGCAATTGTTTTTTTCCCCAATTGGATTACATAAATTAACTTCAAAGAAAAAAATTGCCACATAAGGCACAGAATACACAAGATAAGAACAAATACCAGCCTATCATAAAATATCGCATCTCATTTTTGGATAGTGGAAGCGAAGCTGTCACAAGCGGAAGACTACCCCAAATTCTTCATCACTCAGGAGATAATCAGTTTCGCTTGTATGTCCGAAGCTTTTATGAGCAAATGTCCCTGCCACATCGGGAGATAATACATCGGTATATTTTCCAGGGACTTTGGACACCATATCAAAACAGCATTCCCTTTTAGCAAAATCTGCTTAAAGATCCTAATAATTGACAATTATAGCTGCTTAATGAATTTTGACAAGATGAATCGGAGGGATTTAAGTTAGCAATTGCTGATTATGTTAAAATACAAGAACTAATGAAAGATTTTGAAGAAAACGATGACATTTCTGACTCCAGTTGGGGGAAAAAAGCTCAGCAGTTAAAAGTTGCATATTCTGATTACAATCCAGGTTTTGTTTTAGACTTGAGAATAGCCTGGAGAAAAAGGGATCTGAGGAAATTCAGGATACTTTTAGAAATTTTAGTGAAATTAAAAACTGTTGATTTGCAGTATTTATACCCCTTTGAGATTTTAGAGGAAAGCGAAACAGCTAATTCCGAAAAGTTCGCTAAAGAGTTTACAGATTTTCTAATCAAAAGAAGAAACCACCTGCAAACCCAGGATGATTATCAATACAATTTGCTAATCCTGAAAGAATTATTTATTATCTCTGATCACCTTCAGGACGGTCAGTATCTCTGTGAAGCAGCAAAGCTGATTCTGGAAAAGGACTTCCAATTCATGGAAAACCAGGTCAGCTTTTCAAAGAACACCAGGAAACCTTACCGGAGGAATCTGGAAGACTTGTATTGGAAATTTCATGAAAGCAAACTGCAATGGAATAATACTCTTGAGGAAAAGATAAAAGCTTTTTGTCATGTATTCAGCGAAGTTAAATACAACTCAGCTTCCCTGAAAATATCACCAGTAAAAGACTGGGATAGTCATGCATATTCATATCTTCCGGAACTGATTAAAGCAACTTCGAAATTGGAGTTTTATGAAAAATTAGCAGAAATGGTTCACAAAGTGGGTGATAATCACAATTTTATTCAATTCCCTTATGATATAACAAGGCAGTTTATCAGACCTGCCCTAGCTATAGTGTTTCTCAACGGAAGTTATTATATTGCCAAGAATCAGGAATTTCAAGGCAAAGAAATTCAGAAAGGAGATGAAATCATTCAGATACAGAACTTAGCTGTGCAGGCATATATTGATCAGAAAAAAAATCTTTATCCTTTTGTAACTTGTTCTCACTTCTTGCCAGAAAAAGCAGTCCATACCTATATGGCTGATATCCTTCTTTATTTCTATAAAGATCAGAGTCTGTCTGTAAAATTGAAAAAACAGGACAAGTCAGAATATGAACTGTCTTTTACCCAGGAAAAGTATCCTGAAGCTAAAAAATCAGAAAACAACAGTTTTACAATAAGCTCAGAGCTCTGTGAAGATGGGATTTTATATATCAATATCCCTGCTTTCTGGGGGGGTGACATTTATGGATTGTTCATGAGTGAAATCAGCCGTTACGAAACTGATGCCATAAAAGGCATGATTCTTGATGTAAGACAAAACCGGGGTGGAAGTTCCGTTTACGGTGATAAAATCTTTGCCCATTTTGTACCGAAAGATTTTTTGAATTACCAGTTTGATTATACTAAAATTCACGTTGGACATTATCAGGTCAGAGGGGTTACAGATCTGTCGGTCTTTTCGTCCGGCACAAAAATCAAAGCCGACCACTCAGTGCAGTTCAGATTCCCGGTAGTGGTTCTTACTTCTACTTTTACCGGTTCTGCAGCCGAGGATTTTGTTTTTCTTTTCAAGTACTACCACCGGGCACTTATTCTGGGAACCCAGACAAGCGGATCGACTGGTAACTCCTGGAAATCAATTCTACCGGGAAGTGGATTTATCAGAGTAAATCTTGATATTTCACGCTATTTTTCTATCCGTGGTATAGAACCAGACCTATATTGGGAACAAAACCTGAATGACTTAGTGGAAGGAAAAGATTCTCAATTGGAAAAAGCCAAAGAAATACTAAGTCAATCAACTAGGGGTAGTGGAAGCGAAGCTGTCACCACAGAATAACTGACTCCATAATTGTCTATATATCATTAAGATAGAAACCAGTTTTTAATCATTCATAATAATTCCATTTGTCTGGAGCACTGGAAGCGAAGCTGTCAGCAGTGGAATTTATCTTTACCGTCTGACATCTGATAAAAAGATGTGCAAAAGAAAATGTCATTGATAAAATGATAACTCACCCCCCGGCCCCTCTCTCTAGAAAATCAAATTCAGCAAGTATTATTATGGATAGTCTTGCCCTGAGTAAATCCATATTTCAAAAAGAACTGCATAACGGTTATAACTGGGTTTCTTTCCCTGTATTGGACAGAAAACAGGATGTTGATGAAGATACAGAAGAGGAACTAAACAGGGTTTTACAATCTATCTGTCCGAATGGAATAACCTTAACCGATGCCAATTATTTGAATTCTTCCTTTCTTTTTTCAGCAAATCTTTGGGAAGGTCTTATCCCCTGTGTTATCTCTTCAAAAGGATACAAAATTAATATGGTCAAGCGGTGTTCCATTTAATGGGTTCGATAGATGATGTCATTAACAGCAATATACTTGGAATCAGGACTAAAAGCGAGAGCATTTACTCTGCTGTAAAGATCAAACTCCTGGAGTAATTGGAAATTCTGTAAATCATAAATCAGTGCTCTTTTTGAACCACCGATTCCTAACAAACTACTATCAGGACTGATGGCCATGGAAAATATCGTACTATCCGGTTCAAATTTTGTTATAACCTGCTTTGAAACCAAGTCGTAAATCCTGATTTCTGAACTGAGTGAAGGTCTTTCACTTGAGGTAACTAAAAACTTCTCATTAGGACTGCAGGAAACTAGTCTTACAGGTCTTTCATGCTCAAATTCTATGATCTGGGTTTGAGTCTCTAAGTCAAAGACACGAGTAATTCCCCCTTTGGACATGTTTTCACAGCCGGTGACTAAGAATTTGCCATCAGGACTGAATGCGATAGTTTTAACCGCTCTTTCATGCCTGAAATCCTGGGTGATCTTTTTAGTTTTCAGACTCAGAACCAAAGCTCTTCCACCAATGGCATGTCCTGTACCTAAAACCAAGGATCTTCCGTCAGGACTTAATTCGATAGCATGAATTTTGTCACCTTGTTCATATTCAAGAATACTTCTTTTAATACTCAGATCAAAGACCCTGATTCTGCCCAGATTCACATTTCCACCTGATATGGCCAGAAGTTTTCCGTCAGAACTAAAAGTAACACAATTAATGGCCAGTTTCTTCTTCAACTCCACATCAAAAAGAGAAACCTTTTCTAACTCAAAGGTCATTTCCAATTGCCTGGTATCCAGGCTAAATACTTTTGCTTTATAATGGTTACTTCCCACAGCTAAATACTTTCCATTCGGACTGAAGGAAACAGTATTGATATATTTCACGGGAATATGCCAATAATCCTGAATAGCGGAAGAACAAGCAAATCCTGTTTGAGGATTTTCCAGAACAATTTGAGATAAATTCAATTTATCACCAATATCAAAAGAAAGAATGGCCTTTTTTGTGAGGGAATGCCAGGATTGAGAAAACTCTTTTGCTTTTTCTTTTTCAACAGTTATTTTGATATTATAGATTTTTCGCATAAAATAATGGAGTTCTACTTTTGCAGGATATATTTGTTTGACGGGATTGTATTTTCCCAGTTTAATTATGATCTGAGTTGTTTCAAACTTTCTATTTCTCAGTTCAGAAAGTTTATCAATAAGAGGAGACAGGTATTCCTTTTTGAGTTCATCCAATTTTGCCAGAGCGGTAGTAGTTCGTTTTTGATAATCTGTTTCAGACTCATTATTTTTTTGTGGAGCATATAAGGAATCAGTGAGTTTCAATTCCTTTATTTTTTCATCCAGAAGCAATTCATTTTTGTTAAGTTGAGATTTTATGCTGTGTAGCTGATTAAAAGTTTCTTTGATTTGTTTTGGTATAAGAATTCTATGTTTAATTATATGAGACAAGTTTCTTAAAGCGATTTCCATTTTCCCCCCTGAAATCATCTTAAGAATCCGTAGTTCAAAGAACCCCGGTCTTATTTTTAAAAATTTCATTACAAAACAATGGTGAGTTAAAAACACAGCAATTCCAAGGATAATTTTTACCGGATTGGTTTATAAACACCAGTTGTAACGTTTACACTTATCTGATTTAGCATATCCTTAAATATTTTATTAATTACTTGTCAATATTTTTTTTTGGAGTGATTCAGTAAAGGTGCGTAATCGTAAAAAAGTGCTTATAATCTTCATCACCACTGCCTGTTATACTACATTACCAAAAAGTTTTTCAATTATTTTATATAAGTCCATCATTAAATTAACTTATCAACAGAAAAAAAAGATTTTTAGAGAATTTAGCCACCGAAGTTCATCGAATTGAACGCGAAATGGAGAAATGCAACACAAAGAACTTTTTATTTTTTACTCATGTCTTTATCCTTGAATAATAAATCTGTATTGTTTTGCAGTGGAGTTTATAACAATATAGTAAAATAAGCAGATTAAGTGGTTGTGGAATAATAAAGTCAGGGCTACTTGAGTAGTTATCTTTTTGGGAGCATAACATTTGTTTTGTGAGTAATGCAGAGCCAGATTTGAATTCAACAATATGCAAAAGTGGGTTGTTGGAATGGAATCAAATACAGAAAGAATATTCATTGACTTATAATAACTCAGTATTTATTTGCAATTTAGATTATTCGAGGAGGAATTATGAAGAATAAAAAAGGTTTAATTCTATTCACCTGTATTTTAGTTGTTGTTTCTTTATTTTTGGGATGTGCATCGATTGTTTCAGGAACGAGACAGGAAATCAATTTTTCATCCAGCCCCAGCAATGCCAGTGTTGCAATTAAGACTACAAATGGGATGGTTTTGCACAATGTAACAACACCTGCAGTTCTTGCGTTGAAACGCAATCAGAATTATATCATCTCAGTAAATCTGCCGGGTTACCAGGAAACTCAAGCCTTCATCAACAGAGATTTGAATGGTTGGTTTTTGGGCAATATTATCTTTGGCGGTCTTCTCGGTGTTGTAATTGATGTTGCAGATGGTGCGATGTGGAGACTTACTCCCGATCAGGTATATGTCCAATTGGTAACTGTTATGAATGATAACAATCAAATGGAATCTTTTGCACAGATTTCTTATATGGACAAGAATAGTACATTACGCACAACTCTGACTCCTTTAATAAAGAAATAAGCAGGGAAGTCGGGAGTCTGGGAGAAATTAATATTTCTAAGAATTAATTGACTTAATTTCTAAGTATTTTTAATTGTATATATTCTTAATTTGAGGTGAAATATGGTTCGAATTATAATAATGGCAATAATATTGTCAGTGTTTATGAATCTCTCGGCTGGCATTTATATTACCAAGAGTGAGGCAGGAGTTGTTTCTCAGGAAATTTATCAAAAAAATAAATACCTGCAACTTGAAGATGCAAAAGTAGTTTCTATTTGGGATTTTACAAAGAAAGAACTTACCATGCTTGATAATGTAACCAAGATATATTCTGTAGTATCTCTTGAAGAGCTGAAAAGTAAGTTGAAAGAACAAACAGATAAGGAAATTGCTCTCCAAAGACAGAAATATTCAGACGATCAAAGAAGAGAGTTTGCAAACAGAGTTAAAATGCAATATGCTAACCTGCAAACCGCATACCGTCTTGTGGATACAACCCAGGTAGCCAATCAGACCTCCTTTAAATATGAAATTCTGAATAAAGATCTTATTCTGCAGGAAATTTGGATATCCAAAGACCTGCTGGCCAAAATCAGCAAAGAAGTTGATTACAATGCGATGAAAGAAGTTGAAAATGTGATTAAAGATATCAAAATGAGCGTAATGCGAGCCATGGATCTCGACACAGATCCTGTAACCCGGATGACAGAAGAAGTAGAAGCTAAAGGTTTTGTCGTAAAAAGGATGGACTACCCAACCGGTAAACGGCCGATGACTTCTTTAATGCAGAAAGAAAAAGATGAAGTTTCTGATAAAGTAACAAAAGTTGAAAACAAGCTTGCTCCGGCTCCCCTATTTGCAGTACCCCAAGGATATAAAAAAGTATCCTATGATGATTATATGGTCAATCAGCAAAAACAGGAAAAAGAAGATCTGAAGAAGTAATGAAAGTATGCATCTTCAATGGTTTAAAAGAAATTGATAATGCCCGGGGCTTGATCGTAGTGATCGATGTCTTTCGGGCATTTTCTACAGCCTGTTATTATTTCGAACAGAATATTGTCAAAGCTTTAGCTGTCAGTGATCTGGCAGAAGCATATAAGCTCAAAGAGCATCATAGTGATTACATTTTTATCGGAGAACGCGGGGGAATAAAATTGGCCGGGTTCGACTATGGTAATTCTCCGTATTTGATTTCCTTGGCAGATTTGCACGGTAAAACACTTGTCCATACGACCAGTGCCGGAACTCAGGGTTTGTTGAAAGCACTGCAGCTTTCAGAAACTGTTATAACCGGCAGTTTTCTTAATGCCGGAGCCATTGTGGATTACGTTCGGAAGAACAGATTTGATGATGTATCATTAGTAGCCATGGGGCATGCGGGAACTACACCGACAGCAGAAGATACAAATTGTGCACTGTATCTGCAGGAATTGTTACAGGGCAATGAGCCTGAAGCAGAATTTTACTTCTCTCAAATCAGAGAAAACTATAAATACAAAAAAGAAGAAAACATTAAAGCAGGCATTTGGGAAAAAGAAGATATGGATTACTGTCTGAGAGCAAATGTCTTTAATTTTATTTTACGTGTATCTGGCTTGAACGATACGACCGCAGTTCTGGAAGTGGAGTTGGGGGAAATTGAGAATTGACAGTTGGGGAAGTGTGTTTCGAGTAATGGGCTATATGGACTATATGGACTTTATGGACAAGATGGACAGGGGGAATGGAGAGTTGAAAGTTGGGTGAGAGAGATACTATATATCAAACTCTTTTTGCAGGAACTTAATTTCTTCGAGATAATCATCCTCTAAATTAGAAGCAATAGTTTTAAATAAAGCCAGATCATAGAGAGTCAGAGTAGGTGATTTAAAGAGGTCCAGCAAAGTTTCGACAACTCCGTTAATTTCTTTCAGATGGACTAGTTTTGTAATATCAAAATCTGGTTGCCTGAGGTAAGGGCTTCTTTCTAGTTCATTGAGGAAGTCAATCAGGGAAAGTCTTATGTTGAGACAGTACTCAAGAAGTTCATATTCAGTTACGCCAAAGTTCTTTAATTGATAATCTTTATAGACTTTTAAATACAAATTATTGAAGGCATGCATGAAATTAGTTTGTTGCTTTTCGTTGATAAAGAAGGTAAAACTTCTTCTAAAGACAATGTCGAAGATCCGATTCAGATCAAAATCATGAAATCGATGTATATCCAATAAGATCATAACGTAGAGAGTATTTTCAGTAAAGCTGCTGTTCAATTCATCCAGGATTCCATCCAAATCCTTTGCTATACCATATTTTTGTTTTAATTTCCCGCTAATAACATCCTGATAAATTTGTTTAACAAGATCTATCTCATTGAAAACAATAGTCGAGATTCGACCCATGTTTTTTACTTCGAGATTATCGATTGAGGTAATCAACTCTTTCAGGGAATCAATTGGCATATTTTCCATCCAGACGCCAGAAAGCCAGTAAGCCTCCAGAATTTGGACAGGAGTGGATTTGAGAATTTTCACTTCAGAGACAACTTGAATTAAGGCATCAGTAAATTTTTGATTAAGACTTTTGATTACTAAGCTATTTTGGAGATAATCTTTATGGGATTCTTTTTCCAGGAGATACTTTCCTTTAGCGTAATCCAGGGTAGTTACGACAATAAAATCATCACTTTGAAAATTATTATTATTCATCCACTCAGTAAGATTAACAGAATCAACATTAGCTTCACTGGGATTTATCCCGGAATTACATACCATAAGGTGAAAATTAGACAGATAAAAGAAGACAGTAGCCTCGTCTAAAGGGAGTTTTGTTTTGATAACGGTCATTTTTTTCTTATTTTCATCAATGATAATAAGGTTTCTCAAATAAGTATCCGGTTTCATATGATTTAAGAAGTGGTGTCCTAAAAAGAGTTTTTTTTCTTCGAACTCAAATTGAGTAAGGGTAATTCTGAATTTAATTTTTTGATATACTTTTTGGCGGTAAATTACATTATTCTCATAAACAGTTAAAAAGTATTGAAAAGGGAGCAAGGAAGCTATTTTGACCGAGGCAGTTTCAACTTTTTGTTTGATATTTAGACTTAAACGAGCTTTTTCAACAAATACATCAAATGTTTCAGCTTTTGTTTCTGAAACTATGAAATCTAATAGTCTTTGATAAAAACTTTTATTCATAATTACCTTCCTAAAGGATAATAAAGATAAAAACAAAAATTTGTCAAGTAAGGAATAAAATCAGATGTATTTTTTAAAAGTTTGTAACTACTGAGCAAATTAATCATTAAGGGGAAAAGTGTTTCGAGAAATGGACTATAAGGACTCAATGGACAATATGGACAATATGGACGGGGGAAATTGAGAACAAAATAGTTATTAGTTGTTAGTTGTTAATTGTTAGTGAGGAAAAGGGAAACCGAGAATTGGGAAGGATTAAGAGCGAGGAAGGACATTTTTTGAGAAATAAGCTACTGATTAAGTGGTTGTGGAATAATAAAATCAGGAATTACCAGAGTAGTAACAAATGTTCGCTTGAAAAAGATTTTCAAAATATGTTACTTTAAAGATTGACATATTAAAATGTTTGAATATCTTTTGTAATAGAATTTTAAGGAGGTAATTATGAAATTCAAAGTCTTAATGATGCTAACATTTCTGTTTATTCTGGGGATCTCAGGGTTAACTGCAGCTGACAAAGTCATTACACTTACCACTTTGGACTGGGAGCCCTATATTGGACAATCGATGCCAGGTCAGGGTTACATTGCGGAAGTGGTGAAAGAAGCTTTTACAAGAGTTGGTTATAAAGTGAATATCAAGTTTCTTCCTTGGGCCAGAGCTGTAAACGAGGCAGAAACAGGTAGTGCTGACGGTCTGTTCCCGGAATATATGGGTGATGAAAGAAAAGCATTATTCCTTTATTCTGAAGCGATGCCTGGTGGTCCGCTGGGATTTTACAAGAAAAAATCTTCGGCGATCAGTTATAAGACACTTAATGATTTGAAACCATATAAGATTGGAGTTGTCAGAGATTATATTAACACTGCGGAATTTGATGCAGCCAAGTATCTAAAAAAAGATGAAGCAGATAGTGACGAAATAAATATCAAAAAATTGATCAATGGGCGTGTGGATTTAGTGGTAATTGACAGATTAGTCGGTGATTATCTTATCACCCAGAAATTCCCTGAGAATAAGGCTCAATTGGAATTTGTGAATCCTCCTCTGGAACTTAAACCTCTGTATATTGTTTTTTCCAAAAAGGCACCCAATTATCAAACGAAACTTGAAGATTTTAATAAAGGCTTGAAAGAGATAACTAAAGATGGAACTTTGAAGAAAATCTTAACTAAACATGGTGTTGCGGATAAGGTGAAGTGATAGTTGTTAGTTTATGGTTAGTGGTTAATAGTTAATAAGAAAAGGAGTACTGGGTACTCCTTTTCTTTTGTTTATTTTTACATATGCTTTTTGAAATCCTGAATTAGAGTGTTCCATTTGGAATTTTTCGGAGCATGTTTCAGGAACTGTAGGAAGGAGCTATTTGAACGCAGGTCTTCTTTGATAGTCAGAACTTTATAAAACATTTGAGATCTGTAATGAGCAACGCGGTAATGGATAAATTGAGTGGTTTGAGTTTCTCCCAGAAAATAGTAATTGTTTAGATCACTACCGGGTAATTCGCTGTATAGAACAACATAAGCATCAGGAGTTAAGGGCATCCCGTAGATATTTGTGGTCACAGGACTCCATTGAATTACAGCATTTTCATTTACAAGAGCAATATTTACAGGATCCGGATTTGTGGGAGGTACATATTCCCCACGTCCCATAAGTTTAATTTTTAACTGTGGCTTATTCTCTGAGGTATTATAAACAATGAGAGTATCAGCATAATTTGTCACACTTGTGGGAGCAATACATACCCCAATATTAAATGTATCACCTGGAAGAAGAGTTCTTAAAGCCGGATTATAATTAACAAGGAAGTGATAGTCATTATTTTTGAGTTGAATATTTCCAATAACAAGAGTATCAGTTCCTGTATTCTGAAAGACGATTAAGGAATCTTCCGAGGTATAACCTACATAAGCCACCCCAAAATCAAGGATTGAAGTGCTGGCTTGAATAAGAGGATGTGCGATTGCATTGACAGTTTTAGTAACAGCTTTTGTATGATAAGTATCAGAGACAGTTAATGTTACCTGATATGTGCCTTCAGAAAAAGTATGTACAGGATTTTGTAGATTTGAGGAAATACTATCGTCAAAATTCCAATTCCAGGAGAGAATGTTTCCTTGTGAAGTATCAGTAAAATTTGCTACAAAAGGCACATCACCGATGTAGGAAGGTAAAGAGAAATTGGCATTGAAGGTATATCCTGTACCTTGGACAGAGTAATTATAAACAGGGTTCTGGTAATCGTTGGAACTAAAAGTCAGAAAATCTGAATAGTTTTGCAGAGCATCTGGTTTGAAGTAAATATTCAGGATGAGAGAGTCTGAGGGGGTTAAAGTTACAGGGAAGACGGCAGGAATATTTTGAAAATTATACCAGCAAACTTGGGGATTAGTCAGAGAAATACCGGAGATGGTCAAATTTCCGCTGAAATTTTTCACCATTATCGTTTTCATAGCTGTAAGATTCAAGCCTACAGAGCCAAAATTAAGATAAGGCTGACTGAATTCGAGATGGGGTCTTGCACCTGGAGAAAAATCTGTATAAGATCTGGGGACAATTTCATAGCCTGCAGTAAAGGGCATTGAACTGTCATATTGAGTAAAGATCCCTGTAACATTCAGGGGGTATTCGGGCTCGGTGGTGCCGGTTAAAGCGGCTCCTGTATCGAAATACATCTGTAAAGTATCCTGGGGAGTATCATTGAGGAAGTAGCCTGGAGCAAGGTTGCTGGGCCAGGTACCTTTGTATTTGTTGGTATTGATGATTTTTACAAGCAGATTCTCATAGATTTCCGGAGAACTAAGTATTTGATCAATTGTTAGAACTGTTGGTTGAGGCATGACAGACAGTCCGTTATCTGTAATGGATGCCTGATCAGTGGGTTCCAGTTGAATACGTCCATTGCTTTGTTTCAAGTAGCCAATGATAGTATAGCTGTGTTCCAGAGTTAAATTAGAAATACTTAGAGAGGTTGAATTAACATTAATAGCACTTCCACCAGCCTGAAGATATGCATAAAGTCGGGTTGAGCTGAAAACTCCGGTACATATACCGGTTACTCTTGCCGGAACATTCAGGCAGGGAGACACACCGTCTGAGTTTACCTGATGCAATACACTGATATTTGTATTACCGATAAAAACCTTGCTATGCGAGCTTTCGCTTGTTTGGGCAGAATTATCTGTGGCAGTGATCCAGTATTCCAGAAGATCACTATCGCTATATGCAGAGGAAGTGATTGTAGTAGTATAAGTCCCTGAGTTATTCACCATAGCTATTGTATTTGTTATTCCGCCATTGATTGTATAATTCAGATTCACAGAGGAAACAGAATTATTGTCGGTTACTGTTGCAGAAATGAGAGTATTTTCGTTTTCATAAGGGATTAAAATATTTCTGGTAACACTATTAATAGACGGAGGAGTATCGAGATTGGCAAAGAGATCTGCCCAATTGGTAGCAATGCGAATTCCGTCTATAACAAGAGTAGGAGCAGCACTGGTACCTTGTCTGAGTGCGATAGTTCCGAGAGAGGGTGCATCATTACCGTCGGTAGCAGTTAAATCGGGAATAGGTTCAGTTGTAAAATTGGCAGGATTGATGAATAAGCTGACCATATCATCTGTAGTACTCGTGGAGTTGAAGGTATATTTCAAGACGACTAAAACAGTAGTATTCAAGGAATAAGTCAGAGTAGAATAAACTCCGGTACTGGCTCTTTTAGTTAAACCAAGTTGGAGATTATTCAGAGCATCTTTTTTAGCATAGACTTTACCATAGAAATTAGTATTCATGTTAGTTTCGCCGAAGTGGAAAAAATATTCACCACTCAGAAGTGCAGAGGCATTGATCATAAAGGAGGCGTAAACGCTTCCGGAAGTTTGGGGGGCAAAGCCTTTATTCAGATCTTCGCCGAGAGATGATATTCTGACAGCATTACTTGCTCCGGAATTAGAGGAAATATAAGATGGATAAGACAGACCCGGATTGACAAGCAAAACAGGATTTAACCCGGCACTACTGTGAGCAACCCAGCCATTGTTTGTAAGATAATCGTTAACAGTATAATCGAAGTTCTCAATAAATAAAAGAGTGCTGTATAATCCGGAAAAGCACAAACTCAATAAAATACAAAACAAAAATTTAATTTTCATTTATCCTCCTACCGATTAAGGCTTTAACAATATATCTAAAAGCTTGTACAACGTCAATTAAAAAATTCATAGAATAGAAACTACTTAGGAGCTTTTTTGAGATTCGCCACAAGAGGGTTTTATGGACTATATGGACATATGATTCCACATTAAAAACTCCATATAGCTACAAACCAGGTATTCTGAAATTTAAGTTTTTTGACCAGACTCAAAATATATAACTGGACACAAGTAAGCTATTCATAAGTTTATAGTAAAGATAAAAATCCTTAAAGGAGGGAGAAGGAACTGAATTGTTTGAAGCTGTTACATATGCCGAAAGAAAAAGGTGTTCATTAGAGATTAGAGTAACGAATAGGAAAAGTAAGTTTTTCGTAAGCTAAAGCATACGGAATTACCAGCTAAAGCCCGCGTTCCAGGGAACATGCTCAGTTTAACGGCATTGGCTAAGAGAGTGCTATTAAGGAGCTAAAGGGACGCAGTATCAAATTGTGAATGGCGAATTGTGGATTATGAATGAAGAATGAAATAAATTGAACTGGAAGGGGAAGTTGAGAATTGGAACGGAAATGGCTTTTCAAGATAATTGTACAGATTAGTTTAGTGTTAAGTTGAAAGTTGGCAAAAATTATTAAACTTGACAGATATTTTTTTGGTTGTAATATTTGGCTGTTTTTAATATCAATTTGATATTTTTCTTTCCATAAATGCTAATCGCTGTCTCTTATTTGACTTTATCGTGTAGGAGAATTAATTTTATAGATTCAAAGGAGGTTAAAATGAAAAGATTCATGATGATATTAATGTTAACAGGGCATCTAATAGCTGTCTGTTTTGCCGACGAGTATCGCTATTCTTTGAACTCAACCCAGATAAATTTACCATATCCTTATGATTTTTGCCTGACTCAGGAGAATACGCTTGTCTGTTATTCTCTGATCAACGAATCAAATCATTTGTATATCAAGAAATTCACAGCCGATAGATCAGGCAATATCTCTCCGCTAGATACTCTGGCAATTTTGCCAGCAGCTCCTCCTTCGAGGATGGATTTAAGTCAGAATGGAAACAGAATTCTCATCAACTATAATAATGAATTGTCTATAGTTCTGGAGAATGACTCTCTGCTGTATGTAAACACTCAGGAATCTTATAGTTGTTATCTATGGGGAAACTACCTGATAAGTGATAACTACCCTGGTTTTACTCTTTATGATCTGACTACCCAACAAACAACAACAATTACGGAAAATAGTGATTTGAAATTTTCACCTTTAGGCAATGAATATATCATTATCGAAAGTTCTATTAATGACGGTACAGCCACCAGAAAGCTGATGAACAGCGAATTGCAGATCATCAGTACAGAACAGGTCAATCCTTGTTTCCTTTGGCTTGGGTTGGATAGTAGTAATTACCGTCAACAGGTGGGAACCAATTATTTTCTGGGAGCTCCGGATATTCTTTTGAGAAGCGGTTACTATATTTATCAAATGTTTGTTACTAATTCACATCTTACGATGTATGGTATAGACGGGGCTGATGAGTATGGATATGTCCCAAGCTTTCTAAGAGACTTCTATGTCAGCCCTGACGGATATATATCATCGCTTGGCGGAATTATGAGCCATTCTGATACTTTGACTTACCGGTATTTGTCAGATAATGCAGTGATAAGTATTCCTGTCAATTTCCCATATGACAATGTTCAATGGGCAAGAAAATATCTTAATAAATGGATAATGTTCCAGGAAAACAGTCCTGATAACAGGTTATTACTTTTTGATATGTCCATAAACTTTTTGGATACGCTTACTGTTTCAACCGGCCTGTTCAGGGCTACTGCAGCGGAACAAACTCTCTATTGTCTGGCTCAGAATACCTTATATATTGTCACTGTCGATTCAATGGTTGCAGAAAATGACATTGTTGAACCTTCTTCTCAAGTAGTACTGGAAAATTACCCTAATCCCTTCAGAGATGGTACAAATTTCCGTGCTTCAGCAAAATCCTCCGGGAACTTCAAAATGCAGGTTTGCAATATTAAAGGTCAGGTAGTGTGGGAGAAAGTATGCTTCGGTTCGGATTTAGAGAAGAGTTTTTATTGGAATGCTGTGGACAAAAAGGGGAAGAAATTACCTTCGGGAGTTTATTTAGCAAGTCTTATTGGTGAGGATTACCAAGCTCACAAGAAAATGATTCTTATAAAATAGGACCAACTATTAGAATGTTTGAAGCAGAACATAGGGATAATAGTAATAATATTATCTTCTTGACTTTGTTATGCTAATATTTTGACTGTTTTTATTATTATTCAGGAGGTAATTTATGAAAGCAGCATTGCTTATAATTGATGTCCAAAATAAGTATTGTCAGAATATGCAGCATGTTAAACCTTATTTGGATTTTGGGACAACGTTTATTAATATGACTTCGGATTTATTTCGCAAAAAGGAGTTACCGGTAATAATTATTCAGCATAAGAGTGAAAGAGATGGCTGTGTTCCTGGCAATCGGGATTTTGATGTAATAGATGAGATCAAAATTGCAGAGACAGATATCCGGGTAATAAAAACACGCAGCAGTGGCTTTGTGGGGACTGATTTAGAGAAGATCCTGAAGGATAATGAAGTGGATACTTTAGTATTAACGGGATTAGCGGCAGAATATTGTGTTTTGCGGACATATATGAGTGCAGAAGAAAGGGGCTATACTCCTTTGTATTTGCAAAATGGAGTTATACCCATGAATCCGGACTTCCTGAATATTTGCCACAAGTTCATTGAAACTGTTCCCGTTTCCTTATTGTATAAAATATTGTAAATTTATTATACATCCAGAGGAATATAAAAACTGAAAGAAGTTGGTTTTTTCTTATGGATAGTCAATTTACCCTGAAGCTGGTCGGTTAGCATACTGACCAGTTTCAAACCCAGTTGATCAGTTTTTTCGATATTAAAGCTTTCAGGCAATCCTTTTCCATTGTCTGCATAAACAAGTTCCAGAGTATCAATTTTACCTATTAGGCTTATTCTGATTTCACCTGACTCGGCTTTTGGATAGGCATATTTAAGAGAATTTGTGAACAATTCATTGATTATCAACCCTAAGGGGGTAGCAATGCTGACGCTCACATCGATACAATCAACATCAATAAATACGTTAATCTTTTGGGCGTAATTATAGTAACTGCTTTTCAAGGAGTTAATGATTCTGGTTATATAGTCCTGAATATTTATAATTTCACAGTTATTACTATCATTGAGAAGATTATATAGATTAGAAACGGAATTAACCCGGTCTCTAATTTCATAAAGTACATCAAAGGGATTGATTTTATTAGAACTCATTAATTCCAGAGAAATCAGACTACTGATCAGCATCAGACTGTTTTTAACCCGGTGTTTAAGTTCTTTGAGTAAAGATTGATTGATTTCCAAAAAATTAAGCAGTTCTTCCTTATCTTTTTTCTCTTTTGTAATATCTCTTCCAAAGGCAATGATAACATCCTTGCCAAAATAATTACCTTTTGACAAGCGAACCTCTTTAGGGAAGACCTCGCCATTGCTTCTTTTACCCCAGAATTCAAAGATCTGAGTGTCTCCATTAAGCACTTTCTGGTAATAGTCCTTCTGAAGATCCAAATTGTTCTTGTCAGGAGCACTGAGAAATGCGGGATCATTCCCGATAAAATAATCCCTGGGATAACCATACATCTTTATAGCAGAGAGATTAACATCAATAAAGATTCCGTTAAGATCCTGGATATAAATTGCATAATTTACTGAATTGAACAAATTTCTATAACTTGATTCACTTACTCTGAGCAAATCCTCAGCCAGTTTTTTATTTGTAATATCTTCAAATATGGCATATACTTTGACAGGTGCCTGGTTATCTTCTTCGAATTGGGGAATTGCTGAAACATTAAGCCAGACAAAACCTTCAATTTGAGGATTAAACACACCCATCACAACATTCTTAACAGGCTGACCTGTTCTCAGACAAACCATTGAGGGATGCAGATCACCGGGGAAAGGAGATCCATCTTCATGGATGGAACGCCAGCGGGGATTTAGGGCATCTGTACCGAGTATTTGTTCTTTAGTAATACCCAATAATTTTAGAGCAGAGGGATTAGCTTCAATGATTGAGCAATTTTTATCAAAATAGACAACACCATGGTTCATTGATTCAAAAATAAATTTATACTTATTTTGTTGTTCTTTGTTCAGTTCTTCATTTCTAATCCTGTCGCTGATATCAAGAATTAATCCGATAGCTCCCACAGGTTCATTATCATGTTTATAGATATTTGCTTGTAAGCTTCCGTAAAAAAAAGATCCGTCACACTTTTTCATTTTCATGACATAGTCATAAATTGATTTTTGGGTACGGATACACTCTTGAAAAGTCAAAATTGCGGTTTCTCTTTCTGAAGGATGTAAAAAACTTACAAAATGTTTATTCAGCATATCCCCAATTTCCCAGCCAAATAGTTTTTTAGTAGAGGCAGACATATATGTAATTATCCCCTTCAGATCAATTATATAAATCACACCATTAATTTGTTCACCAATTTCTTTAAAGATTGTTTCTCTTTCCAGGAGAGCCAGCTCCATTTTTTTACTTTTAGTAATATCCTCTGTATGAATAATGATTTCATCCGGTGCCAGATAAGCCATTAGGAATCTAAGATATTGAGTACCTTCTGTGAATTGATATGAGTAAAAAACTTCTCTTTGAGATGTATCATGGGTTTGAAAACAGATCAGCATATCTTTCAGCACATCCGGATAAGGTTTAAAAAGTGTAGAAGCTTTAATATTCTTAATCTTACTAATGGCACCATTGGTGAGTTTAATTCCTTCAGTATTGTAGTCTATTAGGTTAAAATCATCCTCATTAGGGATTTTCTTCCAAATAAAAGTAGGAATGGGTAAATGCATAAACTGATCTTTATATCTTGATTCCGATTTCAGAATTTTCACTTCTTTCCGGAATACCTCCATTACTGATTCTTGCAAATCGAGCACAAGTTTAAGATGATTACACCATTCTATAGGACTATCAGATATTTTTATATAACCGAAACTGCTAATTTGATTCATGATTTCCTGATCTTCCAGGGTAACTTTATCTACCAGAAAAACCAATGGAATGCTTAAATATTGAATTCTTAGCACATCATTTACAAAACAATAATCAATTATGATCAGTGAAATCAGCTCATTATTCAGTAAATCTGCAATGCTTGCAGGTATTGCGTTGAAGGTGGTAACAGTATAATTCATTTTAAGAAGCAAATCCTGCAGTTTTTCCAAATTTCTCTGTTCCTGAACAATAAAAAGAGCTTTCTTCATTTATCCCTTCCTCATAATTTTGAATTTATAACTCAAATAAATAATGTGAATCTAAAAAATTCCGTCAAGTTATTTATCAATTTCAGTAATGTTTCAGCTATTGGAGTAGAATAAAATCATAAAGTTGAAAATTCTAATTGACAGGGATATTATTTTTTAAAACCCTATTATAAGTTGGAGGGATACATGATAAAGATTCTATTTTTGGATGATGATCTTAGTTTAATCAGGATGTTAAAAACAGCTTTTCAGAATTTCAATCCTGACTGGAATTTCACATTTTGTTCTGATGCAAGTGATTATGTCGATAAAGCAAATGATTATGATCTTGTATTTTTAGACATTGCCATGCCTAAAATAAATGGACTTGATTTTATCTTTAAAATCGAAAAGAAATCAATTCTAGAAAAAATAGTCATAATTACAGGGTTACCTGATCCAGAAATCATGCAACTAGCCTTCTCTGCCGGAATAACTAAGTGCATTTATAAACCAATAACCAGAGATATTATTTTGAACTGCATTAATGAGTTCTTTGAAAATAATGAAGACTAAAGTTGTTCTCCAAATCGGATCGGCTTCAGATATCGGTTTGGTCAGAAGTGAGAATCAGGACCATTTTGGCATATTCCGGGAAGATTTTGGCACATTAATTGTAGTTTGTGATGGAATTGGAGGTTATGCCGGAGGTGCACTTGCGTCCCAGATGGCTGTCAGCAGCATCAAAGAATATTTTGATAAATTAAACAAAGACTTTGATCCCAAAGATGCTATCAATAAATCTATTTATTATGCGAATAAACAAATTATAGATTATGCCGTTTCACATACACATTTAGCAGGCATGGGAACCACGATTGTTGTTTTACTGATCATCAATAATCTGGCCTATTATGCACATGTTGGCGACAGCCGACTTTACTATATGAATACCAAAGAAATTCGCCAGCTAACTAAAGATCATTCTTTGGTGCAGCAACTTATTGATGCCAGAATTATTACCGAAGATGCTGCCCAGCATCATCCTAAAAAGAATATTTTAACCCAGGCACTTGGCTTGCATAATTCTCATCCAACTATGGCAGAACCATTAGAAATCTTTGAAAATGATTGTTTCCTGATATGCACCGACGGCCTTTCCAATTATTTAACCCGTTTTGATATGTGGCAAATCAGCAAAAAAGCCGATGCCCACTCAGCCTCCTATCAAATGATAGAAACAGCTTTGCAGAGAGGAGGAGATGATAATATTACTGTTGTCCTCATCAAAATTGAAGCTGGAGATCATAAACCGGAAGATCCCCAATTAAATCGTAGAGTCAACGAACAGTTTGCCTATTCTTTTCTGTTGTTTTTAACAAGTTTAATCTTCTTTTTATACACCTTTTACCCTCTGTTTACATGAAAAAAGTTTTGACAACTTTCTTTTACTGGAGTGCTTTAATCCTTTTTCTCCTCTCGTTATCGGCCAGAGGTATCGCCTTTTTTAATACTCAAAAACCCACTTTCGGTAATGTTAAAACAATTGAAATGATAGATATTAAAAACGATTCACTAAGCTTTATTCTAACTCTTGAAGTTGATAATAAAAGCATTTTGCCAATTAGGATCGAGGAAAGTATCTTAGACATATTCTCACCCGGAGAGAAACTTGGTCAGGTTATTGTTTCAAAAAGAACAAAAATTCCCGGGAGATCCAGTAAATATATTATTATGCATTGCAGTATCAATATGGAAAAAAGCATTAGCTTTTTCTCTCCTTTGAGTGACTCTATCTATTTAACTGCTGAAGGTATGATCACCACCAATCAATTGGGTTTAAAAAAGAAAATATTTGTCACCTTTCTGGCAAATTTTCACTTTCGAAATTGTCTGGCCAGAATGCTGGAACGTGATATTGATAAGATCTTCTTTATTAAAGAATCAGTCTTAACCGGGTTAACCCTAAATCAAGCAGAGGTTTGGTTCGAATACATTGCTAACAATCCTTATGAAAGACCTTTCTTTATTGAAAATTATGAAGGTGAAATGAAAATTAATGGCAATTTTGCCGGAATTTGTGCTATTGTCCCCCCCAATTTTCTTCTGGCCGGAGCTCAAAATATTCCGGGAAAATTAGTCTTCAATCTCGAAAGTCTCCAGCCCTTCAGTTATTCTATCAACTCCCTCCTGAAAGGTGATTTAAACTATGAATGTCAAGGAAAACTAGCTTTCAAAGTATTTGATAATTTTATTCTGTTTCCCTATAATTTCAAAGGGAAAATTACCAGAAAAGAAATTGTGGACAGTTTATTTGAACAAGTGAAAGAATAATCTTTTAAACCCGGACTATGCTTTAGAAATTTACAAGCTGGGTTAAATCATCAAAATTATTTTATAATAATTTCCATAGACAGAAACATTATCCTTAAAAATCGTTATCTTATATATAGGAGGAGCTATGAAGAATTTTCTCATAATTTTAATATTGTTAGTCAGCTGTATTTTGACAGCCAAGAATGATTTCCATTTTGCGGTACTAAGTGACAGAGCAGGTGGTGTGAATCAGGAAGCCTTTCAGAAAGTAGTGGAAGAGATCAAACTCATGGGACCGGATTTCATCATTACAGTGGGAGATCTGGCAGATAACGGAGAAGAAGACCAATATAAACAAGCCATGGAAATAATGAAAACAGTAAAAGTACCTGTTTATTATGCTCCTGGAAATAATGATATTGTAGATGCTGAAACTGCCAAACTCTTTAAGAAATACACCGGCAGAGACCCCTATTACTCCTTCAATTACCAAAATTCCCATTTCATAATTTTGGATAACTCCCGTTGTGAGACTTATGCTCAAATGGATACAACCCAGAAAATCTGGTTAGCCAAAGATCTCGAACGTAATAAAAACAAAGAAAATATCTATGTTGTAATGCACAAACCTTTCTGGGCTGATGGAATAAATGCCAAAAAAGAAGATAAAATGCACAAACTCTTTACTAAATATAATGTCAAAGCTGTCTTTACCGGACATTGGCATCAGTATGCCCATGACAAATTCGATAAGACTGATTATTATCTGGTGGGCAGTTCAGGAGCCGGTTTTGGGAAACCTAACGATTCTTTAGGCATGTTCTACCAGTTTCTCTGGGGCCGAGTGATTGATGATTCTCTCAAAACAGCAGTCATTAAATCAGGAGGAATCTTTAAAAATGACCTGATGACCATGAACGAAGAATTACTGACCTATAAAATTGAAAATGATCTGATATCCTCAAAAGGAATATGGAATGAAGGAACCGGAAAATTCGAAATTACTTTAATAAATGAAACAGATAAACCTATAGAACAAAAAATAATTTTGGAATCCAAAGATAACTGGAATCTTCCTGTAAAGGAACAAAAAATAGTTTTAAATCCAGGGGAAACAATAAAAAAAGATTTTGAAGCGTATTACTTAAAAACACCTTTCCCCTATCCTAAATTAAAATTTTCTTATCCTTTTGGCCGAAATAAAACCTACAATTATGAAAACTCACTAAATATTCTGCCTAAAGGTAAAATCGCAAATTATCCTCAGGATATTATTGTGGACGGCATTATTTCCAAAAAAGAATATAATGAAAGTCTTTATTTAAATTTGTTCTGCGATGCTAAAGGAAATCCTGCCAATATTGAAAGCACCTATCTCTACCTCACGCGGGATAAATTGAATCTTTATCTTGGAATTGAAGCCTTAAGTTCCTTCGGTGATTCTGTGAATATCAAAAGTAAAGATAATGATTCCATTTTCGCCAGTGACTATTTTTGTATCCTCGTATCTCAGGATAAAGATCTCGTTTATCAGATCTGCCTGAATCAGAATTCTGCTGTTTGGGATATGAAGTGCGATCTGAAGAATTATTCTTATGAAACAAACTGGGACAGTTCTGCTCAGAGTAAATTCCTGGTCGAAAACAATAAAGTTACCGGAGATATCAGTATCCCATTCAAACAAATGAATTTTGATCCTGCAAAACCTATCTATCTAAATTTTAAAAGATATCAGGCTGCAACTAAGAACGAGGGAATGTTAACCCCAAGTTGGAATTTAAGCATCGAGAGGTATTTGATTCTGGAGTAACGGGGAAAGTCCTGAGTCCATAGTCAGTAGTCGTGAGTCTGATGACTCACGACTACTGACTCATAACTAATACACAAACAACTCCTTCCTTGGTGTTCCTAACAAAAATCTGAGAAAATCTTACTGCACCATTATTAATGAGTCTGGGTTAAACCACTAATTACGATCCACTTTTTGTGGCATTTATTTCTCTTCTCCACTGCCCCCTGCCTACTGCTCACTGCCCACTGATTGTTGCCTTTTTATGGCAATTTAGGATTTTCAAAGTGGACTCAATAAGCAAAGATTTGCGATGGTGTGTTCGAAAATATTTCGAACATTACTATTCGTGATTACCTGCGTTTTCAGAGTCAATCCGAGTACTATTAAACGCTGTTTCATCCTAATGCCTGGCTACTGATGCCTGAAGCCGAATCCTTTCACTTCCCTCGCTTTGCAAGAAAGGGGCCGGGTGTGAGTTTTTCTTTCTCACTGACACCCGACACCTGAAATCTGACGCATATTCCAAAGGGGATTATTCTCCTGAAACACTGACCTGATCAAATAAGATCGCAGGCATATGCATAAAACCTAAATCTTGAGTTTCATTCTCAATCTCTAAAATGTTATTAAAGGTTTCATAGATGTTCCCGGCTATCATACAGTCTTTCACTCTGCCGATCAATTTACCGTCTTTGATATAAAAACCGGTGGAAATACCAACAGAATATTCTCCGGTGAGAACATTTCCCGAATGTGCTCCCATCAGTCCACTCGCTAATATCCCTTCATCAATTCCTTCGATAATCTCTTCCAAGGTTTTTTCTCCTGGCTGAACGATCAGATGGGCAGGCTGTGCTGAAGGCTGAAACTCCAAACTATTCTTGAATGCATTACCCGTTGGTTCCATCTGCAATTTCGCAGCATAATTCAAATCATTGAAAATTGTCTTCAAAACTCCATTTTGCACAAATACCAATTCCTGACAAGGACTTCCCTCATCATCAAAAGCTACCGCTCCTGGTCTGCTGTCATTTAAAGGATCCTGACTGATTGTAAGTTTGGAAGAAAATATCTTTTGATTCATCTTTTCCATTAGCGGAGTAATCTTGTTATAAAACCCTATCGGATTGGCTGCAGTTGTAAAACGATTAATCAAAGCAGGCACAGCTAAGCAACTGAAAATTACTTTCATTTTCCCGGTTTTAGGAATAATCTGCTCTGCATTCAATTTGTACATCTTTATTAAATTATCAACTTTTTCCTGGGGAAATTTTTCATATTTCTTTCCTGAGTTAAACTCATAAACTGCAGCTGCAGTTCCCGGAAAGGTCATCACAGCAGTTGCACTGTAGTGCGAACTCTTCTTTGTCAGATCCGTACCCTTGCTATTGATTATTCTGCTTTCAGTCAAACTAAAATTGTAATCCCAGTCAATCT
>CAYQPF010000019.1:32760-41655 GCA_964419225.1 uncultured Candidatus Cloacimonadota bacterium
ATCTGTCCTGAGACCTGAGAATGAATATAATCAGTATAATGTTTTGCTTCCTCAAATAAAGTAAGCCGGTCAACTGATTCAATTTCTACATCATAAGCTATAACAGGTTTTACTTCCTTTGTCAAAGGAAATTCAAAAGTTACACTTGCTCCGTTCTCAGCTGAGAAAAGAGCCTGTTTCACTAATTTCTCTCTATCCAGTAAATTTCTCGTGTGGGCAAAGCCTAATTTCCCATCTTTGATGATCCGTAAGGTATAGCCTGACTGCATTTCACTTTTCGTAGTTTTTAAGCTTCCGTTCATAATAAACAAATTATCGGCTTCATTATGATAATAATATACTTCGGCCTGGTCAGCCTGTGCTTTTGCTAATTTCAAGAGTTGTTCCATTATACACCCCCAATAGTTATTTTATCGATCAGAATATGTGGTCCACCTATATTTGAACGGATATTATTTTGTGCTTTACCACATCCACCAGTCTCCATCAGTTCGAAATCATCTGCTACTCCCGATATGTTTTTCAAAGTTTCGAAGAGATTCCCGGCCATATTGATATCTCTGACCATTCCTACTATCTCACCGTCTTTAACCTCATAACCCCAGTTAGCTCCAAATGTGAAATTTTCACCATGCGTTTCACCACCCATTTCTTCACATAAATAGAGTCCGTTCCCTAAACGCTCCTGTAATTCCTTAACTGTTGATTTACCTGGCATTACGAAAATATTCCCCATTCTGATAATAGGTTCATAACGGAAATCTTCAGCAATATTATGCCCTGATACAGGTTCATTAAACTCAGCTGCAGTTATCCTGTTATGCAGTCTGGCAGTTAAAACCCCATTTGTCATGATCTCAGTTCTGCGTACAGGCACTCCTTCATCATCATATTTATAAAATCCGAGTTGACTGTGCATCGATGCATCATCAACAATATTTAAAACATCATTTCCTAACTGAATCCCCAAAGGCATTCTCTCCCGCATTGAGGGCAATCTTTCGATGATATCTGCTTCGGAAAAATGTCCAAAAGCTTCATGCGTGAATAAACCCGTTAAACTGGGATTCAGGATTACCTTATAAATACCTGCTTTAACCGGCTTCGCATATAACAAATCATGTGCTATCTTCGCTCTTTCCAGAATATCAGCTTCCCGATTACGTACTCTCCAAAAACCATCTGCTCCACCAAAACTAATACTGACCTGCTGAGTAAGATCTCCCTCCCGACTGACTATCCCACCTGTAAGTCGCGTAGTGACAAGCTCCTCAAAAATTTCACTGCCTTCACTGCTGACAAAATACTTTTCTCTGATAATATCTTCATAGGAAACTGTAACTTCTACTATTTTGGGCTGTTTGAACAGTAAATCCGAATAATCACGAATCAATTCAATCTTCTCCACCAAAGTTACATCACGGGGATCTTCATTAAGAAAGGGTTTATACATGTCTTTTACCACAGGTACAGAAGCCAGCTTCGTCGATTTCTCCTGCTTCGCTGCCAAAATCTCTGCATTCTGCAAAGCCTTTTTTATCGCTTTGGGTGCATCCTCTTCTTTGGTAAATGTCATCGAACTGAAACCACCGTCTTTTAATACTCTCAGTACAAATCCATCCCCTGAATTTGAACCTGCACCTTTGATTTCCCCATGAGATATTACAGCCCGTTCCGTATGCTTGATTTCATACCTTAGGTCAACATAATCAGCTTCTACACTGCTGATAATCTTTTTTAACTTATCGAACATCTTCTCCTCCTTCTTTTATTAACCATTAACTATTAACCATTAACCATTAACCATTAACAATTAACCGTTTTACTGTTTGCATTACAAAGTATAATTGTCAAGCATTTTTTCTCTCTTTATTCTCCTATCCCTATCCCTGTCCATTGTGTCCATATAGTCTATACAGTCCCTTTGGTCCATACAGTCCATTTTGACTTTTAATATTTCGCCTATAAAGAAAGATTTTAGCACTAAGCTACTAATTCCTGAATTCTGATTTCACAATATTCTTACACTTAACCCCGAAAAAGATTGACTTTTCGCCCAAGTGATGAAATTAGTTCAGAAATATGCTATTAATTCTATATAAAGGAGTTAAAATGAAACAATTTATCTTTTCTCTGCTAATTCTCTTCACCTTTTCTCTCTGGGCAGATGACTTGTCTGATGCCTTGACCAAAGCCGATGAACTGAGTAAGAAAGCTCAATATACTGAGGCTGCCCGAGTCCTGCTTGATTACATGAAGAATACTCAGGACAATCCCCTGAAAATTGAAATGAATTACTCTATTGCCTGCTACTATTCTTTGGCAAAAAAGCCTGACCTTGCTTTTAAATACCTGAAAACTGCTATCAACCAGGGATTTCTTGATAAGGACTGGATAGTTAAAGATACCGATTTTACTAATATTCATAAGGACAAACGCTGGCAAACCCATCTTGCTCTGATCGATAAAAACTATCAGGCCAAAATTTCAACCTTACCAGACAAACATAATTTCGCAATAGAAATAGTTCTACCTGAACCCAATCTGAAAAGCGAAACCTCTGTTGAACAGGCTCTGAACCAACGCCGTTCCATTCGCGAATACAGCGATGAAGCTCTGACTTTGGATGAAGTATCCCAGATACTCTGGTCTGCCTATGGTGTGAGTAAAGCAGTAGCCCCCGACAGATTAAGAGGCGGTCTTAAGACTGCTCCTTCAGCAGGTGCTACTTATCCATTGGAACTGTATCTCGGTGCCTGGAATGTAAAAGGTTTGGATCCCGGATTTTACTATTATGAACCCAACGGTCACAAACTCCAGTTAACAAAGAAAGGCGATTTCAGAAAAGAGCTATGTGAAGCATGCATGGGTCAGGAATATGTCCAAAATGCTCCGGCTTCACTTGTTTATTCAGCAATCTACGAGAGAACCACCAAACGTTATGGTGACAGAGGCAGAGAGCGTTATGTTTGTATGGATCTGGGGCATTCCGCAGAAAATGTCTATCTACAGGTAGAAACACTGAATATGGGGACAGTCGCAATAGGTGCATTCAGTGATCTTAAACTCAAATTAATTGTCTCAATGACCAAAGCAGAAGAACCATTATATGTTATGCCAATCGGCAAAAAGAAGAAATAATAGATCTGCTCATTAACATTAGGGACGACATAAAAGTCGTCCCTTCTCTTACTAACCATTAACTATTTACTATTTACCCCCAACCATTTATCACTCTCCTGAATAATCTTGACATATTATGAGCAATTGACTAAATTATGTTTTTTATTATTAAGGAGGCATAGTTAATGAAATTGACAGCTTTACGGGTAATGAATTTATTTTTAGTTTTAACATATTTTGGTTATATTTTTGCTTTAACGGCTGTCAAAGATTCCCTGCATAACACCACTTCGGCAATAGTTCAAACCATTGAGCTTAAAGAAAAACATGTTCTTCTAATCAATTCCTATCATCCTGGCTATGCTTGGAGTGATAATGTAGTTCAGGGTCTCCGGGATGGATTTGATTCAAAAAACAATAAAATTGATTTATCAGTCGAATATCTTGATACCCGTCGTTTTCCCATGGAAAGTACACTTGAGATTGCTGCTCATAATATAGCTGTAAAATATGCCAACTATGATCTGGATGTGATTGTAGTTTCCGATAATGCCGCTTATGATTTTGTTCTGAAATACAGAGAAAAGTTGTTTCCTGAAGTTCCGATAGTTTTTTGTGGGTATAATTTCTTCCGTCCTGAGAAATTCGCAGGTCAGAAGAATATCACAGGTGTTAATGAAGAAATCAATTTTCCGGAAGCCATAGCTACAGCACTACACATATATCCTGCTACAGAAACCCTGATATTTATTCTCTCTACTGGAGATGCCAGCAGTAAAAGAATAGCCGAAGTGGCTGAAGCTTTTGTTTTAGAAAAATTTAATAAAAACTATCAGATCATCATTCTCAAAAATGCTACTACTACTGACATTCATCAAAAACTCGACAAATTAACTGCCAAATCAGTAGTTTTTCTCTGGGGTCAGGTTACAGATATCGGACATGGTAGAGAATTATTACCAACAGAAAACGGTCAAATTGTATCTTCCATCTGCTCTTTACCAGTGTTTACTCTTTGGGACTTTCATTTGGGAACAGGTGTGCTGGGAGGCAATATCATTACAGGCACTGATCAGGGCTTGACTGCAGCAAAATTAACCTTGCAAATCCTTAACGGAACCAAAGCGGATAACATTCCTGTGGTGATGCTCACTCCGTTCCGAAAAGTATTTGATTACAATGTGATGAAAAAATTTATTCTACCCAGGAATCGTCTCCCCAAAGGTAGTATTATCATTAATCAGCCGACTTCTGTTTTATATGTTTACAGATATCAAATCATTGGACTTATTCTCCTGATTATTCTGCAAACCCTGCTGATCATGGCCTTGATAAAAGCATTTCGTCAGAGAAGAAAAGCAATAAAAGCACTGCAATTGGAACAAGCTCTGTTAGAAACAACTGTTTCAGAAAGAACAGCAGAGCTGCGTCAAGTCAATGAATCCCTGGTCTTTACGCAATACGTGGTTGATAAAATGAATGATTCAGCTTTTTGGCTGCTCGAAAATGGTAAAGTAGTCTATGTGAATGAAGCAGCATGTGCCAAATTAGGTTACACGAATGCTGAACTATTAAATTTGGATGTAACAGATGTTGTTAATAACTATTCACTCGAACAATGGGCTCAATATTGGGCAGATTTAAAAACCAGCGGATTTATTCATTCAGAAAGTCGTCATAAGAAAAAAAATGGAGAAATTATCCCTGTTGAAATTAATATAAATTTACTACATTATAAAGGTACAGATTATGCCTGTGGTATAGCTCGGGACATCACTGAAAGAATGCTTGCTGTGCAGAAGTTAAAAGAAAGTGAAGAACAAGTAAGACTTAAATTAAACTCCATTCTCAAACCTGATGGCGACATCAGCCTTTTATCTTTAGCTGAAATTATTGATATCCCTGCAATCCAATCCTTGTTAGATGAATTTTGCAAAATCACCAATATTGCAGTGGCTATCATAGATGTAGATGGAAATGTGCTAGTGGGTAATGGCTGGCAGGATATTTGCACCAGGTACCATCGAGTTAACAGCGAGTCATATAAAAACTGTATCGAAAGTGATATAGTTTTAAGCCAGGGGGTATCCAAGGGCGAGTTCAAAATGTATAAATGCAAAAATAATATGTGGGATGTTTCTACACCCATAGTAATTGGTGGAAAACACATGGGAAATATCTTTACCGGGCAATTCTTTTTCCTCGAAGAAGAGATAGATCTGAAAACTTTCCGTGAACAAGCAATCAAGTACGGATTCAACGAACAAGAATATATGGATAGTCTTGCCAAAGTACCACGGTTTTCGAAAGAAAAAGTCAATATTGTCATGACATTTTATACTTTAATGGCCAACATGATCTCCGATTTAAGCTATAGTAACATTAAACTGGCCCAAACTTTAACTAAACAAAAACAAACCGAGCAGGAATTATTGCAGATAAATGAGCAGGCCCGGGATCTTGCAACAAAGGCAGAAGCAGCAAATAAAGCAAAAACAGATTTCCTAGCTAATATGAGTCATGAAATAAGAACTCCTTTGAACAGTGTTATTGGGTTTTCGGATTTACTTAAAAACACCACACTTAATGTATTGCAAAAACAATATGTTGAATACACCAATACTTCTGCTAAATCTTTGTTGGCCATTGTTAATGATATCCTGGATTTTTCTAAAATTGAAGCTGGAAAACTCGAACTGGACCAAGTTAAAACTGATATTATCCAGTTGGTTGAACAAGTAACAGATATAATAAAACATGCTGCTGACAGTAAAGGACTGAATCTTAGATTAAATGTCCAATCAAATCTCCCCCGCTTCGCCTTGGTTGATCCTATCAGACTGAGCCAAATTCTCGTAAATCTTTTAAGTAATGCCGTCAAATTCACAAATTCGGGAGAAGTTGAACTTCAGGTTTCGTTCCAGGAAACCGCTATTCAAGACAAAAAGGGTGTCTATACTTTTTCTATCAGAGATACCGGAATAGGCATCTCTTTAGAGCAGCAAAGTTCTCTTTTTAATGCATTTACTCAGGCAGATTCCTCCTTTACCAGACGCTATGGCGGAACTGGTCTGGGATTGTCCATTTCTAATCAACTGGCAGATAAAATGGGTTCCAAGATTCAAATCCAGAGCACTCCTGGACAGGGAAGTACTTTCTTTTTCGGCTTAAATACTAATTTCTACCAGGACGAATCTCATAATTCTTCACAGGATTCGTTTGAAAGTAATTTTACCATCACAGGACCTCCCATCATTCTTATTGCCGAAGATGTTTCAACGAATATGATCCTGATCATTAACAGTTTGAAGCAAATTATCCCTAATGCTGTTATCATAGAGGCAAATGATGGGCTCGAAGCTTTAAATTTAATAAAAAAACAAAAACCCGACTTGATCCTGATGGATATCCAAATGCCCAATATGGACGGGCTTACTGCTACAAAGGAAATCCGAGCTCTGGAGCATGATTCAACCGGCCATATCCCCATTATTGCTCTTTCTGCCGGGGTTATTAAAGAGGAGAGAGAAAAAACTATTCAGGCCGGAATGGATGAATTCCTGCCCAAACCCTTGGACAAGGTTCTGTTGACAAGGTTTTTGCAGAAATATCTTAAAGAACCTCTGACTCAGCCTCATGAGATTAGTTCTAGTATTGAGGTCGATGCTAATAATCACTTTAACAAGATGGAACTCTTAAAGAAACTGGGAATTGATGATAAAAATTTTGCAGCTCTGAAAGGTATTACCCGCTCAGACATGGAGCAATACCTCTCGAATTTGCACGAAGCTATTAACAGTAACGATCAAAAGAAGATCAGCAAAGCCCTGCATACAATAAAAGGTATCTCTTTAAATATGGGTTTTACAGAATTAACAAGTATGATCAAAACATTTACTCAACAACTTGATAGCGATCCAGAAACACTGAAAGTATTGTATGAGAAATTAACTGAAGAATGGAATGTTGTAGAAGGCCTATTATAAATACAATTCTATAAAATAAAAATAGCCCCACTTCGCAAGAAATGGGGCATATTTGCCACTCATCTAACGAATTTTCTTTTCCCTGATCATTCGTTAAGCATAAGTGTCAATCGGAGTAACACCCTTTTCATCATCAGACTCAATAATAGAACTTAAACTAATTTGATCATTATCAGTCTGAGGTAAATCTGGCGGGGGTGGTGGTGGTTGCCTGTTTTCGACATTACCACCAGGTGGTGGTGTAGGTGCTTGGGGTTTATTCGGTTTAACCAAAGTCGAAGCCGAAATAGAACTGATCTGCATAGATACCTCCTTGTATTCAGGTGCTAACACCCACTTCTGCATTTGTATTGCTTAATGCAATACATCTTTATCTTTCTAATTGAAACAAATCAAAATAATCTGAACTGTAGATAATTTTACAACCCATAGGAATAATCGGTTCTGGGAATACTGAACCGTATTGTTCAATGTAACCCTTTTTCTGATGTATGAACAAGATCCGCTTATACGATTTACTTAAAGCTTCATTAAAAGCCTTTTCCTGTCCGACTTTTGCTTTTAAGTAATAAGCTATCCACCACTCAAGCCCGTGTCTGGCAATAATAATAGTATTATCATCAGAAACTTTACATTCTTTGTTTAATAGCAACAATTCTTGAATGGATTTTTCTGTTATTATTGGTTGTTTATTGTTGATCGTATTAACAATGACTGAAATAATAATAATGGTTCCCAAGAAAGTCACTAAGACTGTCTTTATGGTTTTCGGGAACTTTGGAAGTATGATGAATAATAGTAAAGTCTGGGGAATAAACAGAAACAGAGTAAAACGTCTGAAATATTCAAAATCAATGAGTGGAAAAGTAAATATGATCAGCATAAGACAAAGTATTTTTATGAGAATTGTTTTCGACTTTGATAGATCATTCGCAGACATCTTTAAGATAAATAGCGAATATAGTACAATAAAATATGATAATACTATGTTCACAATATCATGGAACGGCAACGGGCCTTTAAAAAGAGCAGGCTGAGCAAATAAAACATTCCAGAAATGTAAAAGTCTGCCGGCTCGGAATGGATCCATTAAATACAAGAGCAAAAAACTTACTCCCAATAGAATAATTATCCAGGGTATTGCTTTTTTCCCTTCTGTAAAAATAATTCCAAACAAGAAAATCAACAAAGTGAATACAAAAACACCAAAATGAGTTAAGCCTGTTAAAAACATAAAGATTATGGTAAAATAGAGATTAATTTTCCTTTTATTGTCGATATACTGATAAAAAAACAAGATAAATGCAAATAAGAAAGGGATACCTGCTGCATTTTTTTGCATATCTGAGGTCAGAATGAGTGGAGAAAATGACAAAGTCAAATAAGTTAATAATATTATTTCCTGAAACAGAGACAAATTTGATTGTATTTTCTTAATGAAATAGTAAACTGAAATAAGGAGTAATGGGAGAAAGATACTGTCTATTGCTTTCATAAAATTAATAATAAAGATATCAGTAACACTGATCCCGAGAAAAGACAAACCCTTAAGAATTAAGGCATTAAAATAAAAAAACAACGGAAGATCAGCGAAACTCAATACGCCAGTTTCTATCAATTCTCTTACTTGTAAGGGATAATACCCACCATTTACTCCAGGTATCATGGAACTCGAATAATTCAAATATGCTCTGAAGCAAATCGAGAAAAGGCCTATTAACAAATAGATAATACTTTTCGGCATTCTAACCACTTTCCTCCTTTTTCTTAATAGACACTTACAGAG
>CAYQPF010000019.1:41665-51351 GCA_964419225.1 uncultured Candidatus Cloacimonadota bacterium
CCTGCATTAAAATTAGTAACTCAAGTTTCATAGGAGGGTTTTTCATCAATATACCCGGCATTTATGCCGGGTTTAAATAAACAAAACTCTCCCCCTTCATGGGCTTTAGCCCAATGTTATTAAAATTTATTTAACTTAGCACAATTTAAAGAAATCAATAAGTTGGAAATTGTTACATATTTAGTAAAGTAAGCTCAATATGCTTCTACCAAAAGGGTCAAATGGCTTTTGATAAAAAAAGGAAAGACTTAAATAGAACATTTAGATACCTGCGAAATTTAAGTTAGTAATTTTATGAAAAAATAAAAGGATCCTCATAAAAATACAATTTGAAAGAAGTGTTTTTAAGATTCTATTTGCTTTGTCAGGTAAATGAGTTTAATATATAATTAGTAATTAATGGAGGTTAAGAAATGAAAAAAGTACTTTTATTGGTAATATTCGTAGCAGTTGCCATGTTTTTAGGTGCACATCCTGCGAGTGGAGTTAAACTTGATTATGACAAAAAAGCTCAAATCCTGAGAGTTGATTTTGTGCATAAAGTCGATAGTGAAAAGGATCATTTTATTGACCAATTCGAAGTTAAAGTCAATAAAGACAAAGCAGTTGTTCAATATTTAAACATTCAGGAAACCAAAGACGGTGGATCAGTACAGTATAAAATTATTGGTTTAAAAACCGGTGACATAATTAACGTGAATACTGTCTGCAATAAAGGTGGGAAAAAAGCTGAGAACATAACAATCAGATAACACAAATCCAATTGCTATAACGAAAATTTGCAAGGCGGCTAATGGTCGCCTTGTTTGCTTTAAAAACCCTCCATATTATTTTATTGACTATTTTACACGCTTAAAAAATTATTTCCAAAAATAAACTTAATCAGATAATGATTAAAGGAGTTACTGTGAGAATTTCAGGGAAATTAATAAGTGCAGCACTTGTTCTTTTTGTAAGTTTTGGTGCATTATCCGCAGCAGCAAAGAAAGATACCGCCAAGAAAAAAGGCGAACCCGTAAAAGAAGCCTTTGCTTTAAAAACCGAACAGGATAGTGTCAGTTATGCTATTGGTTTATCTGTGGGAAAGGATTTTATATCTAATAAACTCGATATTAATGCAGAAGTTTTCTTTCAGGCAGTAAGAGATCAATATGCCGGAAAACCGGTAATGAATGAAGAACAGATCAAGACCGTAATGATGGCTTTCCAACAGAAGATGCAAGCTAAAATGGCAGAAACAAAGCAAGCTGAAGGAATGGCAAATCTTCAGGCTGGACAAGCTTATCTAGAAACTGTAAAAAAAGATGACAGCTTTAAAGCATTTCCTAACGGCATTTACTATAAAGTTCTCGTGGAAGGTAACGGAGCATATCCGGATTCAACCTCAACAGTTGAATGTCACTACAGTGGCAAGACAATTAACGGTGAAGAATTTGACAGCTCTTATCTCAGAAATGAACCCATTGAATTTCCTGTTAACGGCGTTATCCCCGGCTGGCAATATATCTTACCCAAGATGAAAGTCGGATCCAAATGGACTGTAGTTATCCCTTCTGATTTAGCCTATGGCCCTAATGGTGCTGGCCAGGCAATCGGACCCAACCAAACTTTGATCTTTGATATGGAATTATTAAGTATCAAACCAAAAACTGATAAATAATTATTTATGAAACAATACTTGAGAGACGCTTCGGCGTCTCTTTCTTTTAGAAAGAATACTAATAATAAATGAATAAACTTAAATACTATTTTAGTCTGCAGACTAAAATCCAATTAAGGCATCTAAAAGAATTAGGGATAAGCCCTTGGGTGGGTTTTGTTGTAGTTGTAGCTCTGTTTTTGGGTGTTTCTTTTTATCTGTATTATAAAACTGAATTTGCGAAATATCTCTACCATTTTGTCGCCTTGAGTATCATTGCAGGCTTGGGAGAAGCTAAAAGAAATGATTTTTTAAAAACATGCTATTCTAAATCAATGTATTATCTGATCCGTCTCCTGGAAAATTCTTTAGCAGCAATCCCTTTTTTCTCATTTCAATTGTATAAAACAAATTACCCTGAAGCCTTGATTTTCTTTTTCCTTTCTCTTCTCATTGCCTTGATCAATTTCAGGAATAAATACAGTATGACTATCCCGACTCCGTTTTCTAAGTATCCCTTTGAATTTACAATTGGGTTTCGGCATTCCTTTTTGCTAATAGTTCTGGCTTATTTTATTACCTATAAAGCTATTGAAGTAGGCAATTTCAATTTGGGGATATTCAGTTTGATAGTAGTTTTGTTCATTTGTGCCTTTTACTATATCAAGCAGGAAAATTGGTTCTATGTCTGGATTTTCTCACTTAATCCTAAAGACTTTCTCTTTCAAAAACTTAAAACAGCCGTGCTTTATTCGTCGTTGCTTAGTTTGCCCATAAGCATTGCTTTGGGCATATTCTACCAGGATAAACTTCTGCTCATAACAGGTTTCCAAATTCTGGGAATCCTTATCGTTATTACCGGAGTTTTGAGTAAATATTCGGCATATCCCCATGAACTCAGCATCAGGAAAGTCTTAGCAATTTTACTATCCATCTGGTTACCGGTGTTGCTGATTATAACGATTCCTGTATTTTATTTCCAGTCAAAAAAACAACTAGGAGAAATTCTGCATGATTGAAATTAAAGATGTTTCAAAATCCTATGGAACAAATCTGGTTTTAGACAAAATCAATCTCTCCTTCCAAAAAGGCTCAGTCTATGGTATTGTTGGTGAGAATGGTGCAGGCAAAACCACTTTGTTCAAATGTATTGCAGGGATTGAAAATCACTCAGGAGACATACTCTATACTGCAGGAATTTTAAGGAATAATCTCGGATTTCTGCCCACTGACCCCTATTTCTTTTCCAATATCACCGGCAGAGAATACCTGCAATTACTGTGCAATGCCCGTGGACTCCCCCAACAACGCCTGAATGATCAGAATATCTTTGACCTGCCCTTGAATAAATACGCAGAAGCATATTCCACCGGAATGAAGAAAAAACTTGCCCTGACAGCCCTACTACTCCAAAAGAATGATGTTTATGTACTTGATGAACCCTTCAATGGCGTTGATATTCAAAGTAATCTGCTTATCAAGCAAATTATCCTCCGACTAAAGGAACTCAATAAAATTGTAATTATCTCCTCACATATATTCTCAACTCTAATCGAAAACTGTGACTACCTCCATTTACTCAAAAACGGAAATGTTATCAACAGCGTTGATAGTACTAAATTCTCTGAAATTGAACAAAATATGCTTGGTCTGGATATTAAAGATAAATTAGCAAAACTCAACTTGCATTAATGACTCACGACTTTCCCTAATTCTCAACTCTCCATTCCCCCGTCCATTAAGTCCATCCTGTCCATATAGTCCATTTTGTCCATCCTTTCCCACTGCCTACTGCCCACTGATCAAGACTTCTCCACCAGGTACTTCCAATACTTTTTCGGCATATTCTGTCTTTGCAATTTAGGATTGATCCTCTCTTTTATGGCAATTGCTTTAAAATATCCTTTCCAAAGATCCTGCAGTTCATCTTCCTCTGATGCAAAGAAAAGAGGGTCAGCCTGCTGCAGATACGAGACGCCTGGATTGAACTCAGTAACTTCAACCATTTCCGCATACTCACCATCATAAACCAATGCCATTTTACGCTTTATATCATGTATTACCCACTTCTGACAGGCAAATCTGTCACTGAAATGTTGTGTCAACAAACAGAGGATATTATTCTTTGGTTCAAATGAAGCATAATAAATTTCGTCCTTCAGTTTCCTAAAACGGATCAAACCCTGATAATGATGTGCTTCGGATCCGACTCTGCGATAAGCTTTGATCACAGACAATACCGATGGATTGGATAAATAATCATTAACTTTGATCCCGATCTTGAAAGCAATATTCAAATAATCCAGGATCTTGCTCTCCAGATTCTCCTCTTCTGCTAAAAAGGCCATCATCACTATCTTCGCAGTTTGTAAGGAAATCCTGTCAGCAATTAAAGCAAAATACTCTTCTGCAATCTGGAAATCAGTTGCAACCTCTTTGATCTCATCAAAACAAAAAGAATATTCCTTCTTGTCAGAGTGAAAATCAACCTGCTCCAGTTTGTTATCCTGACAATATTTCAGAGTACAGAGAAATCCCTCAAAACTCCCATCAAAAGCTGCTATTGGCATAAACAATTCTGTATTTTAAGACATTCCTCCAGGATCCTGCCAACTTTGTCCAATTGAATCATGGACTTGGCATCACTTTTTCCTTTCTCAGGATCAGGATGTGTCTCGAGAAACAGTCCGTCCACCATGCCAGTAGCTATCGCTGCTTTCGCCATCATAGGGACATATTGAGGTGTCCCGCCTGATGTTTTTCCTAGCGAAGGCTGCTGCAGACTGTGTGTTACATCATATATGACCGGATAACCGAATTCCTTCATGATCGGGAAATTCCTGAAATCAACCACTAGATTATGGTAACCAAAAGATACTCCGCGTTCTGTCAAAAGGATCTGCTTATTCCCACAGGATACAACCTTTTTAACAGCTTCTCCAATATCTTCCGCAGCTAAAAATTGCCCTTTCTTAATATTCACGATCCTGCCAGTTTTAGCCGCTGCAAATAACAAATAGGTCTGACGGCATAAAAAAGCCGGGATCTGCAATATATCCGCCACTTCTGCTGCTGCTTCTATATCTTGTATCTCATGAATGTCTGTCAGTATGGGCACTTTATATTCTCTTTTGATCTCAGCTAAGATTGCCAGTCCTTTTTCCAGACCAGGTCCTGCATAAGAATCACCAGAGGTGCGGTTAGCTTTCAAATAGGATGACTTAAAAACAAAAGGTATATTGAAGCGTGTGGTCAACGCTAAGAGTGTTTCCACTGTTTTTTTCATGATATCCGGCTCTTCAATGACACATGGCCCTGATATTAAAAAGAAATTCTTATTATCCACCAAAAAACTTAAATCTATCATATAAATCCCACCTTTTTTAATTATTTTTGTAAAATTGCTGAAGAGAATCTAAATGTCAAGTTTTATCAAAATGCCACATTAGCACCCAACTTCTGCCCAATCTCCCGGAAAAACCCAAGGATCCAGCCCCTCCTTCTATTCGCAAGAGAAGGATCAGAGGATTAGTTGCTCTCTCTTTGCCCACTCTCTCCTTACTACTTGCCTGCAGGTTTCAAAAATGTTCCCGAATCTCTATTCACTCCCCTCGCTTTGCCAGAGAGGGGCCGGGGGTGAGTTGTTCTCTCCACTACCCCCTGCATAATGCCCACTGACACCTGACACCTTCTTCTTGTCCATATAGTCCCTAAAGTCCATCTAGTCCATATCGTCCACAATCTCCTGAAATCTTCAATCCTCTATCCTAAATCCTTTTACCATTCCCCTTCGCGTTCATTTCGGTGGACTTCGGTGGCCAATTTCTCAACTCTCAATTTCTCTTTCCCCCTCCCCATTTGTGCTCATTGGTGCTCATTCGTGGTTAAAACTCCCCAATCCGCGTTCTATTAATCGTATTCCTCATTCCTTTATATTTTCTCCTTGACTCAAATATTTATTTCCTTAATATCAATTTATTAAGAATCTTGGATGGTTTGTTATGCTCAAAAATATCTTACTGATCGGTTCCGGAGGTTTCCTCGGCAGTGTCAGTCGTTACTATCTTTCGAAAATCAATGTCACCTATAACTGGTTTTCTGTACCGATAGGCACTTTAGTTGTCAATGTTCTGGGTTGCCTGATCATCGGGTTTCTCATGGGTCTGGCTGATCATGGTGACAGTCTTTCCTTGGAATGGAGACTCTTCCTCATGGTTGGATTCTGCGGAGGATTTACAACGTTTTCCAGTTTCGCTTCGGAAAACCTCTTCCTCCTGCATTCCGGACTTTTCTTCAGTATCGCCTTATATATATGTTTAAGTCTTTTTCTTTCATTTGTAGCTGTATATTTCGGTTATGGTTTATCACGCTTTGTCACAGGGGGATAATATGCTGAATCCATCAGTAATGAAGATCTATGCCAGTACAACAGATAAGATCGGTGGGAAACTCTTATCTGAATTCATCGTAGGAAAAGCACGTAACTTCGGTATCGCCGGGGCTACCGTCTGGAGAGGTATGATCGGTTATGGGGAAAAACATAAGATCGAATCTTCGCACTTCTGGGAAATCACGGAAAAACTTCCCATTATCATCGAAATGATTGATGAAACAGAAAAACTCACCCAATTTTATACTGAAATTGAAGATATCCTGGTCACAATGCCCAAAGGCTGCCTCGTAACTCTGGAACCGGTAAAAGTCCTCCTCAGCAAAAAAAAAGTGAGTTTCTCTCGCTAATTGTCCATCTCCCCTCGCTTTGCAAAAGAGGGGCTGGGGGTGAGTTATCCCGACCCTCTACCTACTACCGTTAAGCTAAGCTTTTTTTATCGGCATATGTAACAGCTTCAAACAATTCATTTCCTTCTCCCTCCGTTAGGGAGAAGGATGAGGGTAAATTACTCAAAAATACACAATTTTGCCTTAAGTTAAGGCCGCTAATACCCATACTTACCCAGCATCTCCTTCAGGTATTTCGTACTGCAGGGTGAATAAAACCATTTTTGCGTAGCATCCTCAAAATAGAAATCCGAGACAATCCCCACAAGTAAACCATCTTTATCAACTACCGGAGCTCCACTCATTCCTGCCAAATTCTTTGTCTCATTCATTTCTAATAAGATTTTATTTCCAATTTCTTTATAATATTTCATCTTATGAATTCTTTGAGCTCCTGTTTTATCGCCAAAACTCCACCCGACCAGAAATACATCTTCTCCTTCTACTAATGGCGTTTCCCTAATTAATAATGGTTTAACATCGCTCTTATTCTCTTTTATAGAAAATATGAGATAATCCTTCTGGACATTGGCTTCTCCAATCTCTTCCTCTTTATTTTCATTGATCAGTTTCTCTGTAATTACATACTTCAAAGTATCATCCTTACGCTGCATTCTCCATTCTTTAAGTGTCCCCTCAAAAGAAATATACTTCATGACATCAGATTTCGCCACCCAGAGTGCATGCTTACAGGTAACTGCCAAGTTTGCTTTCTTTGTCTTCAGCAAAAATCCACAACCATCTATAGCATTATTGAATTTGCTGTCATTGTACTCAACATGATTTGTTAAAGTAATTGGCGAAAACTGAGAATTGTCTAATAACTCGTTCTCGGAATGTAAGTTTGCTAAACTCATCCAAAACACTGTTATAAGCATAATCATTAGAATACTATTTTTCATTTACTCCCCTTTTGTTTTTCTTTGCTGTACAAATTACCAGATTACTAATTTGCGTCAATATAATAATATTCATTATTATTGTAATCTTCTTACTAACTGAATTCATTTACTTGACAATTTATTTAACTTTAAATAATATAAATTCATAATATTTCCATTTACATGAGGAGAAACCATGATCAACAAGATGGATATCACTTTCCAACCTGTAACTAGACACAACTGGGAAGAAATGATCAAACTTAAAGTTCATGAGCATCAGATCAAATTTGTCCCAAGTGCAGTAGAATCCTTGGCTTTCGCCTATATCAAGCCCTGGGATGAAGCTTTAGATCCGTATATTATCTTCTATGGAGAGGTTATGGTAGGAGCATTTTACCTGTCCTACACTCCTCAAAGTAAAGACAATTACTGGGTTGGGGGGTTCTTCATTGATAAGAATCATCAGGGGAAAGGCCTCGGATGCTTGTCTTTCGAACGCGTCCTTGAATTTGTTCAGGAAATTCATCCCACATGTGAAGTCATTTCTCTCACTGTCGAAAAAGATAATTCAGTTGCCAAAAGCCTGTACGAATCCTTTGGTTTTAAACCAACTGGAAATGATAATCAGTATGGAGAAATTGAATTTGCTTTACGACTGAAGAAATAACTGGCATCAGGTCAATTATGAAATTGCGGTTGAAATTGTTATCTTACAATTTTAAAATAACTGAAAGGCCAATTCTCCTCTTTGAGAGGAGTACGGCTTTAGCCGGGAGGTGTGTTAAGTCTAATGTTCTTCATTAATTCTCCGACAAAACAGACTTAACAAGACACTATTTCTCCTTTTTTTCCCTATTTAGGTCCGCTAAAGTGTGTAAATAACTGACTTACTTTATCTTATCAACCGATTAGTTTCGTCCCCCTGGTCAGGGAGAGGACTAAGGTGAGGGTGGAAGCCTCCCTTTTTATTAAGAACTACTCACAACCTGAGTAGTAACAATTTCTGAAAATTTAATTTAAAATTGAGGTGTTTATGAAAAAGGTTTTATTTTTTCTAATGTTACTTGGCTTTCTTTGTATTTTGAACGGAAATCCTAATGACCAGGAACGTAATTGGCAACTGCTTCCTACTTATGGCGGTACGCCTGTCAGTGGTCCGGTTTCCTTTTCACTTGGTGATCATGCCTATGTTGTTTCGGGAACTCCTGGTTACGGAGATCCCTTTCATGAGGTTTGGGAACTTGACTCAATCAATATGACCTGGCAAAGAAAAGCAGATTTCCCGGGTACTCCCACTTTGGACGGACTTGGATTCACAATCGGGAATAAAGGCTATACCTGCACAGGAATCACAAATACTGCAGCACCTGCCACCCCCGAATTATGGGAATATGACAATACAACCGATTCCTGGTTACGCAAAGCAGATTTCCCCGGCACTCCGGGTGGTGGAAAAAGTGCCTTTGTCTTTTCTTCTTCCGTTTATATTGTCGGCGGTAACGCAGAAAATGAAGTCTGGCAATATACACCTGCTACAGATATTTGGACAGCCAAAGCCAATTTCCCGGGTCTGGCCAGATTCATGGGCTCTGCTTTTGTCGTTGGTGAAAAGGGATACTATTTTACCGGAATCTCAACCGGTGATTCTACTTCAATCTTTTATAACGATGTCTGGGAATATACCCCCCAAACAGATAGTTGGATCCAAAAGCTGGACTTTCCCGGAGATCCCAGAGGATACAGCATCGGTTATGGAGTATCGGGCTTTGGTTATTTAACCCAGGGATTTGCCGGAATGAATCCAAACGATAACACTCTGCTCCTGCTTAACGATTTTTGGAAATATAACCCAATCTCTGATGAATGGATACAATTATCAAATTTCCCGGGTCAGGCAAGATCTATGTGTACAGGTTTCACTATTGGCTATACAATTTATTTAGGACAGGGCGACAATTACTTTTACCAAAAAATAGGTGATTTCTGGAAATGTGATGTAACTATTTCCAATACTGACTTCACCCAAATAAGCAAACCAAATCTTCTCCAGCAAAACTATCCGAATCCCTTCAACCCATCAACTCAAATCGCCTATACAAATCCTGCAACTCAGCATGTGAGCCTCAATATTTATAATAACAAAGGTCAGTTAGTCAGAACTTTAGTAGAAGAACTCCAATCAGCAGGTACCCATTACATTACCTGGAATGGCTTAAATAATTCACAAAAGAGCGTTACCAGCGGTATATATTACTACAAAATGACTGCCGGCAACAGGTCTGAGATGAGGAAAATGGTTATATGTAAGTGATCAGCTGCAAGCAAAGAGACTGTTCATGTTTGAGTAAGACAATATCAGAATCTATCGCCTTTAGTGGAAGTAA